>NZ_JBHTLS010000120.1:0-56194 GCF_042678845.1 Sphingobium olei
CGGCCGCTTAAAGGACTGGCGCCGGGTCGCCACGCGCTACGATCGATGCCCCACTACGTTCTTCTCGGCCATCGCGCTCGCAGCCACCGTCATCTTCTGGCTGTGATCAACGAGTCCTGACCCTAGGAAGCAGGGCGGCGTGGTGGCGGTCACGTTCAGGGCCGGGCTATGGGCACGCTGCAGGTCGACCGAAGGATTCGCGCCCAGCAGCATGTCGCGGGAGCCGCCATGCGCCAGCGGCAGGCTCATCGACTGCACGGCATAGATCGGCGCCGCAATCACCGGCCTCGCGCTCAGCCTGTCCGCAGCGTCCACCGGCCTGTAAACCTTGGCGTCATGGCGGGTGGCGAGATCGCCACACACATGCCCCCCGGCCGAAAAGCCCAGCGCGCCGACCTTCTCCGGATCGAACCCGTAACGCGCCGCGCGCGACCGGATGATCCGCATCGCGCGCTGCGCGTCGGCGAGCGGCACATCGGCGCGGTCTGCCCAGCCTTCGCCGGGCAGACGATAGTAAAGCACGAACACCGTCCAGCCGCGCTCGGCAAGCCAGGGACCGACCTGATAGCCTTCCGCATCGACGACGATCACGGAGAAGCCGCCGCCCGGCGTCACCAGCAAGGCCGCGCCATTGGGCTTGGCGGGCCGAAAGACCTTCATGCGCGGGCGGGCGATGCCCTTGACCAGCCGACTATGACGCTGGTCGTCTCCCATTTCGATGACCTGCTCCGTTGGCAGCACCGACGGCGCGCCGGGCGGGACGCCGGGCCACAGGTCGATTTCCTCGGCGGGAAAGGCAGGCCAGATGCCCGGCCGCTGCGCCGCCTGTGCGGAAGCGCCCAGCAGTCCGGTGGCGATCCCGGCGAACAGCGTATCGCGGCGGCTCAACATGGTCTTCCCTCTCCTTTAAGCATGCACTTCTCTCCGCCGATCAAGGCCATGTCAAATCCTATAGGATCGAACGCGCGGGCTTGAACGATCGCGACCGTGCAGCCGATCGATGGCTGATGCGTTGCCTCTCCTTCATTGGATGCAAGGGATGAGGAAGCGCGCGAATGACGATCCGCTGGCCCAGTCAACTGATTATCGTCCGCCACGGCCAGAGCGCGGGCAATGTGGCGCGCGACCTGGCGCATGAGGCGGAAGAGGAGCGGATCATCCTCTCCACCCGCGACGCGGATGTCCCGCTCAGCGATCTGGGACGCGATCAGGCCGCATCGCTCGGACGCTGGTTCGCCCGCCGGCCGCCGGAGGATCGCCCGGAAATTCTCCTCTCCTCGCCTTATCTGCGCGCCTGCCAGACCGCCACCATCTTCCGCGATCAGGGCGGCGCGCCCGCGCAGGAGCCGATCTGCTTCGATGAACGGCTGCGCGAAAAGGAATTCGGCATATTGGACGGACTGACCACGCACGGCATTCGTAGCTTCTACCCGCAACAAGCGGATTTCCGCCAGCTGCTTGGCAAATTCTACCACCGGCCGCCCGGCGGCGAGAGCTGGTGCGACGTCATCCTGCGGCTGCGATCGGTGATGGACACCATATCCCTGCACTATGCGGGACGGCGCGTGATGATCTTCAGTCATCAGGTGGTGGTGCTCTGCCTGCGCTACATCCTCGAATCGCTGACGGAAAAGGACATTCTTGCGATCGACGCGGCAGGTGACGTCGCCAACTGCGCCATCACCGAATATCGGCTCGACCCGGCCGGTCGCGGCGACGGCAAGCTGGTGCTGGCCCGCTATAATGTCACCGCGCCGATGGAGGAGGAGGACACGCGCGTCACCCAGGCGCCGGACAGGATCGCGGGGGCCCGGGGATGACCCTTCCTCTGATCGACCGGGACTGGCTCCAAGACCACCCCCTGCCGCCGATGGAGGAAGGGTGCGACAAGAACGGCCGAGGCCGGGCGCTGGTGGTTGGGGGTGCCGCCTTCGTGCCCGGCGCGCTGCTGCTGACGGGCGAAGCGGTCCTGCGCGCCGGCGCGGGCAAGGTGCAGCTCGCAACCGTCGAGAGGGTGGCGAGCCTGATCGGCGTCCGCATGCCCGAAGCGTCCGTCCTTTCCCTGCCCTCCGACGCAGACGGTGAAATCGCGGCGGACGCGGCGACCTTGCTCAAGGAACCGATCGACCGCTGCGACGCGTTGGTGCTTGGACCCGGGATGAGCGCAACCGATCAAACTGAAACGCTGGTTCGGGCTCTCCTTGCCGCGCCGCGAGACGACCTTTCCATCCTCCTGGACGCTGCCGCCCTGACATCGGCCCGGGGCGATGCGGATGCCGTTCGCGCGCATGGAGGCCGCATCGTCATGACCCCGCATCCCGGCGAGATGGCAACGCTGGCGGACATCGACATAGCCGAGGTCCACGAGGATCCGGCCGGAACGGCGATCAGGATGGCGCGCCGGTTCGGGTCCATCATCCTGCTAAAGGGCGAGGAGAGTTTCGTCGCCGCCCCCTCCGGCGACATTCTCCACTTCAAGGGCGGCGGCGTGGGCCTCGCCACGGCGGGATCAGGCGATGTCCTCGCCGGGATCATCGGCGGCCTGCTCGCGCGCGGGGCGGAACCGGTGACGGCGACCGCCTGGGGCTGTTGGCTCCATGGGCAGGCCGGGCAGCTCCTGTCGGAAAGCATCGGGCGGGTCGGCTTTCTCGCCCGTGAACTTTCCCCGCTCGTTCCGGGTCTTTTGACGGGGGTGTAGCCGAACGCACCTCCCGCAAAGAGCATCCTTTTTTCAGGCCCATGCTGGCGCGACGAGCGGGCCGGCCCCATATCATAGGCTCCATCTTTCGCCTCCGGCTTCATGAAGAGGCGCCCCTCCAGATCAGGATAATGGCTTATGAGTGACAAGGTCGCGATATTGGGATTGGGCATCATGGGCGCAGGCATGGCGCAGCAGCTGCTGAAGGCCGGCTACGACGTCACCGTCTGGAACCGCAGCCCCGCGCGGGCAGCGCCTCTGGTCGAGGCCGGCGCGCGGCAGGCGGACAGTCCGGCCGAGGCCGCGACCGGAGCGTCCATCGTCATCGCCATGGTGTCCGACAATGACGCCTCCCGCGCAGCCTGGGTCGGTCCGCAGGGCGCGCTCGCGGCGATGCGGGCGGGCGCGGTCGCGATCGACTGCAGCACGCTCGACCCCCACTGGATCGACGCGCTTTCGGCGGACATGAAGGCAGCCGGCATCCACTTCGTCGAAGCGCCCGTCACCGGCAGTAAGGTGCAGGCCGAAAGCGGCACGCTGCGCTTCTTCGTCGGCAGCGATGAAGAGAGCCTGGCGCTCGCCCGCCCGGTTCTCGACGTCCTGGGAAGCGGTGTCATCCATCTGGGGCCGGCGGGCAGCGGCGCGGTGATGAAGCTCGCCAACAATTATATGGCCGGCGTGCAGGTGGCCTCCTTTGCCGAAGCGCTTGCGCTGGTGGAGGCCAAGGGCCTGGACCCCAGGCAGGTCGCGGATGTCCTGCGCAACGGCGCGCCGGGCAGCCCGATGGTCGGCTTGATGGCCGACCGGATGCTGGAGCGGAATTACGACCCCAATTTCTTCATATCGCTGATGGCGAAGGATTTGGGCTATGCGGACGCGCTACTCGACTCGGTCGGCATCAGTTCCACCCTTGCCACCGCGGCGCGCGCCCGTTTTCTCGATGCCGATGCGGCGGGCCTGGGAAACAAGGACATCTCGGCGGTGGTGGAAACGCTCCGCAAGGCCTGACGCCCTCTCCCGCGCCCTTTCATTATTTGCGCTTAGCTGAACGCCGGGGTCATTGAAGGTTCATGCCGGGTGCCCCATATGGATCTTGTCACTCTCCCCCCTTTGGAGTGACACCCTCCCTGAACCTGGCCCCGTCGTGAGTTTACTCCGGCGGGGTTTTCTTTGCGATGGGATGTAGGGGACGGCGCGCCACGCGGCGCTGGGCGTGTGCAGCGGAACTGTCGTCCAGCGTCCAATGCAGCAGAACGCCCATGCCGGACATGCCGGCGCGCGCGATGTGCCGGCGCGGCCCGAGGTAAAATCCGTGCATATGGGCGGCCCAGCGCGGCAATATGTCCACGGCTGCGTCGACGACGATCCGCGACAGGGGCGCGGCCAGATCGCCAGGCCGGCGGGTCAGCAGCGCATCGGCCACCTCGCGCGTCCGCAGATCATATCGCAGCTGCGGCCTCATCGATTCGAGATAGAGGCGCGCGCCGTCATGCGTAGAGGGGGCGGGCGCGGAACCGAGCCGATCCGCGATCATCGCCACCTCCCCATGGTAGCGGTCCGCCTGCGTCCGGGTCAGCAAAGGCGCGCGATAGCGGCGATACGCCTCCAGCAAGCACCAGCTTTCCGCGACATGGACCCACAGCAGCAGATCGGAATCGTCGGCACGGTAGGCGGTGCCGTCGGGCATCGTGCCGCGCACATGGGTATGCACAGCGCGCACCTTCGCCATCAGCCGCTCCGCCTCCGCCGTCCCGCCATAGGTCGTGCCGGCGATAAACTGGGCGGTGCGTCGCAATCTGCCGGTCCGGTCTTTCCGAAAATGGCTATGGTCCCACACGCCAGCGAGCGCGGCCGGGTGCAGCATCTGCAGCAGCAAAGCCGCGATGCCGCCGACCATCATCGGCCCCAGATCGGCATGCACGCGCCACGCCATGGAGGATGGACCGAACAGCCCCGGATCGCCAGCCGGCGTGTCTAGGTCGACCGGCTCGTTCCCCGAGCCGAACAGATTGGCGATCTCGCGCCGGATCCGCCGCCGCAGCGCGTCGCGCATGGGATCAGGCGGGCGACGCGCCCGCTTCGTCCAGCGCGCGTTGCACCAGCGCGACCCTGCCCTCGTCATTCACATCCACGGAAAGCAGCACTGGCGAATGCAACGCTGCGTCGTCCCTTTCGCCTTCCAGCGGCACGGCCGCGTCGCCACCGCTCGTCTGCTCGCCGACGCTGTTCTCCGACCCGTCGGCGGTGATGAAAATGTCCGTGCGCTCCACGCCATGCTGCTGCACCAGCAACTCCACGGCATGTTCGGCGTCTGCCCGCGTGATGAAACGCTTTTCCACGGTCTGGCTCATTTATCCTCCATCCATACAGGCTTGTGTCAGGCGGCGATGCGGCGCAGCGGCTGCGTCAGGCAGTGAATCCCGCCACCGCAGGCGGCGAACTCAGAAATGTCGATGGCTTCGACCGAGTAGCCCGCCTCCCTCAGCAAGGACGTGACAAGGGTGTCGGACGCGCTCGTCAGGACGCGGCGGCGGCCGAGGGACAGGATGTTGCAGCCGAGCGAAGCGGCCAGCGAGGCCGGCATCGGCAGGATCGAAATGCCACGCGCCTCGACCGCGCGGACGAACCGCGGGTTCAGCAACTCGATACAGCCAATCGCCTGGTCCCGGTCCACCATGCAGAATATCGTGTCGAGGTGAAGATGATCGGCGTCGAACGGGCAGATCAGCACATCCCACCCCGCGACGCGGAACGGGGCCGCAAACGCTTCGATCCCGGCCGCCGAACTGCGTTCGCCCGACATGCCGACGATAAGCAGCCCGTCGCGCGCGATGCATATGTCGCCGCCCTCGATCGTGCCCTCCGTGATGCGCCGGACGGGCGTGCCCCACCGCGAACAGGCGCGCATCAGCGCATCGACCTCTCCCCGGCGGTGCGGCATGGCCGGGCTGAGCGCGACCATGCCCCATGGCGTCGCCACGCCCACATCCCTGGTGAAACACATGTCGGGCAGGTCGGCGGCGGGAGGCAGCATATGGCAACGCACCCCCTGCCGCTCCAGCGCCTCCACCAGCGCGCCATGCTGGCGCAGCGCCTCTTCCGTGCCCGTTACATGGCCCTGATCCAGATGGTGGCGCGTGACGGCGCAGCAGGGCACCGGCGCAAGATGATGCGGCGGGCACAGCAGGACATCGGTCAGCAGGTCGCTTTCGCCGGCCACATGAGGTGCAATGATGTCTCTGGAACTAAAAGCGGACGTGCCGCCGGCGGCGGCTCCGAAATCGATTTTCATGATCATCTCCTGACCATGCAAACGACAGTTTCTGTCCCGCGTTCCCGCCGCTTATACCAGGTTAGTCAGGTCGGCGCTCCTCGGGCGACGCGGGATGATCCCCGGAAAGACGAAAGGCTGCCCCGATTTGGGACAGCCTTTCCATTGTCTAGCCGAAGCGGCAAGCTCAGACGAGCCGCGCTCCCTCAAGGGAGGCCGGGCTCACCAAATCTGCCGCATGCGGCGTGGGACAATGAGACATCAGACCACCTCCTTTCCTTGTTGACGTTGACGGGGAGATAGGAAGCAGCCGTCTCTTTTCAAGGAGATGCCGGTTGTCGCCCCGACACGGACGGCGATCGGCCGCACCGCGCGTGCGAGAGCGACGGTGCCGCCACTTTGGACCTGTTGTCGGCCGTGACCTTCAGGCAAGAGCCGCCGGCCGATCCGCCCATGCTGGGGCGTGACGCCAGCATCCGCTTGAAATGCAATCCACTATGCTTCCGTGCGCGTTGATCGGCTGGGCAGGACCGTTTAACATAGCCCCTCCATGGCCGACGCAGTTGATCCGATTTCGAGCCGCTTCCATGCCCTGGCGACGGACTTGCTGGCCACAGTGACGCTGGACACCGGCGAATGGCGCAGCGTCAACCCCGCGCTGGAACAGAGCATCGGCTGGACCGCCCATGACCTGCTCGGCAAGCCTGTCGTCGATTTCATCCATCCCTTCGACCGGCAGCAATGGCTTGCCCGGCTGCACGATCGCGGCGGCGCCCTGCAGCTGGAACAGCGCGTCCTGCGCGGCGATGGCCAATATCGCACGATCAGCTGGCAGCTCAGCCTCTTCGACGGCGATCCGCTCCTCTATTGCGTCGGGCGCGATCTTGGACAGATACGGCCTGACGATACGCCCCAGGCCTTTCTCTGGCGACTGGGCGCAGCCTTGCGCGACGTGAGCGATCCGGTCGCGGTTCAAGACATCGCCCAGCGCATGCTCGGCGAATGTCTTGGCGCATCGGGGGTGGGCTATGCCGAAGATTTCGGCGACGGCGTCCACGTCGCCGTGACACGCGAGTGGACCAACGGCGTCCCCAGCATCACTGGCATCTACCGCTATTCCGACTATGGCGAGGATCTGATCGAGGCGCTCAAGACCGGCCGAACCTGCATCCGCCCGGACATTCCAGGCGACCCGCGGATGAGCGACGCGGAAAAAGCGGCGCATGCCGCGCTTGGCCTGGCAGCAACGATCAACGTACCGCTGTCCCGCGACGGCCGGGCCGTGGCGGTCCTCACCGTGCATTATGACAGGCCGCATCAGTTCACGCCCGCCGAGATCGCCATCATAGAGGCGACCGCCGTCCGGATGCTGGTCACGGTCGAACGATGCCTGCCGGACGCTGCGCTGCGCAAGAGCGAACGGAAGTATCGCGACCTCTTCAATTCGATGGATGAAGGCTATTGCATCATCCAGATGCTCTACGACGGGGAGAGAGCGGTCGACTGGCGGTTTCTCGAAGTGAATCCCGCCTTCGAAAAGCATAACGGACTGGTGGACGCGACCGGACGCACCATCCGCGAGCTTCAGCCCGCGATCGAACCCAAATGGGTGGAAATCTACGCGCGTGTCGCGGAAAGCGGCGAAAGCCTGCGCTTCGAGGAGGATTCCCAGGCGCTGGAAGGACGCACCTTCAACCTGTTCGCCTTCCGCGTCGGAGAGGCGGAAGACAAGACCGTAGCCGTGCTGTTCCAGGACATCACAGAACAGCGGCAGAATGAAAACCGGCTGCGGCAGAGCGAGGAAAGGCTTCGGGTGCTGGTGGCGGAACTACAGCATCGGGTGCGTAACATGCTGACCATCGTCCGCTCCGTCTTCACCAGCACCGCCGAAACGCGTCGCGACCTGGATGAACTGGTGGATCATTTCCGCGGCCGGCTGGACGCGCTTGCGCGCACGCAGGTCATCGTGACCAGCAACCCTTCGCAACCGGTCGATCTTGAAAATCTGATCCGCGACGAACTCATGAGCGTGGGCGCCAATGAAGGGCCGCAGGTCCAGATCACAGGCCCTGATGTCGATCTCACCCCTAGCCTCGCGGAAACGCTGGGCCTCGCTTTCCACGAACTCATCACCAACGCGCTCAAATATGGCGCCTTGCGGTTCAACGATGCCCGCCTTGACATCCGCTGGAGGATCAGGCGGAATGACGGCGGCCCTGTGCTGGAGCTTTGCTGGTCAGAAACTGGCGTGCCCACGGTGGCGACGGCTCCGACGCGGGCGGGGTTTGGCCGCGAATTGATCGAGGAAGTGCTGCCCTACCGGCTCGGCGCGCAGACCGAACTCGAATTTCGTGGCGGCGGCATCCGGTGCCTGATCCAGGTTCCGCTCGACGCCTCACCCGCCTAGCCAGACAGGACGGGGGCCAAGCCGTGGATCGCAGACATATTCTCGTCGTGGAGGACGAATATTTCATCGCGAAGGATGTCTGGCGCGCGCTCGCCGACGCGAACGCCGTGATCGTGGGTCCGACGGGCAAGGTCGTCGATGCCCTACGCCTTATCAAAAGCGAACGGATCGATGCGGCAATCTTGGACGTCAATCTCGATGGCACCACCACCTTCGACCTCGCGATGCGCCTTTCGGAACGCGGCATCCCCTACTTGTTCCTCACCGGCTATGACGGCTGGTCCCTGCCGGACGCGTTCCGCGACATCCCGCGCATCAACAAGCCCTTCTCGTCGGATCAACTGATCGCCGCCGTGGCAGCCCTATTCCGCGAAGCTGACGAGACCGATCCCGTCTGACGCAAACTTGGGTCGCAGGCGATTTTCCTAACATGGATCAGCGAGACCCCAGGATCGACCGTGGATGTCCGCGCGTTCCGCACAGGAAGCCATATCAGAACGGACCACGGACATGAACGACCGCAACGCCTTCCTTCACGGACAAAGCGCGCCGATCAAGGATGACGCGCCGCCGCCCGAACAGGGCTGGCGCGGCGAACGATCCGCCACCGACGCTGCCGAGGGAACGGACCAGAGCCGCCGCATAGCCGGCCTTTCCGCACCCGTAGAGGAAGTGTCGGGCGTGGCCTATGCGGAGGCGCAGGGCCTGCAATCCCAACCCGAAGGCGAAGCGCAGCCCGCTCCGAAGGCCTCCGACAAACCGACCGCATCATCCCCCGCCAGCCGTCCCGACGGCATCAATGACCTCAGCCTGTCGCCCGACAAGCCCGGCGGAGAAAGCGCCGGCGGCCCCTACCCGCATGGCGAGCGGAAGGGCGACAATGATCCAACCTCGCTCATGGGCCATGGCGGGCAGAGCGAGATGAACTATCATGGCCCCGGCCATCTGGGCGACCGGACGGTGGACGACGACGCCAACCGCAACGGCGTCGCGGAAGGCGAGGACTGACGGCTCAGTCCTTCGGCGCGGCCAGCAATTCTTCCTCGCTATAGACCGTCCCGTTGGCGATCACCGTCGCCACCTTGAACGTGTTGGCGATATCGGCGCGCGGATCGCCCTTCAGCAATACGATGTCGGCCAGCTTGCCCGGCTCGATCGTTCCTGCGTCCAGGTTGAGCGACCTGGCGGAATTGACCGTCGCTGTCTGCAACGCCTGGAACGGCGTGAGGCCAGCATCGACATAGGATGCAATCTCCGCATGCAGGTTGGTCGCGATGATCGTGTCCGTGCCCGCCGTGATATTGGTTCCGGCCTCGTACATCGCCTTGATCGCTTTGCGCTGCCCCTCCAGCATCGGCGTCAGCAGCGCCGCCATCGTGTCCGGCCCGCGCACCGACTCCTGCGCCCAGAGCGGGTAGAGATTGACGCGCGGATCATTCCTGTAGTCGGGATGCTTCTGCAGGTAGCCGGTCAGCGCCCCGAACATCGTCGGCGTCAATGTCCGGCCGCTCTTTCCAAACAGCTGGATCACATCGTCATAGGCACGGCCCTGCGGCCCCTGCTTGGGCGAATAGCCCCGCCGGCTGGTCGCGCCCATATGCTCGGTCGCGTCGACGCCGGTGTAGGCGGCCGGGAAGATTTCGTGGCCCGTCACCGGCACGCCCATGGCATGCGCCGCCTCCACGATGCGGCGCTGCTGGATGTCGGGCATCCGCACATAGCTTTTCACGATGTCATATTTGAGCAGCCGCGCCCGTTCCAGTTCGCGCTCCAGATGCGCCGGTCCCTCGACCGCCACGCCCATCTTGTAGAAGACGCGCTGCCATTCCAGCAGCGGCCCGTTGGTGTAGATGCGCGGGCCGATCCGCACCCCCGCTTCCGCCGCCTCGCGATCCTCCAGCCCGCTATAGACCTGGTTGCCCGGATCGCGGACCGTGGTGATGCCATAGGCCAGCCAGGCCCGGTGCGAATTGGCGCCGAAATCCTTCTGCGCATGGCTGTGATGCTCGATCAGGCCCGGAATCGCCGTCATCCCCGTCCCGTCCACCAGCTTCACGCCGCCGCCATGCAGCGCCGGGTCATGCGGCACGATCGACACGATGCGATTGCCTTCGATGACGATGTCCTTGTCCCGCTGCGTCTCGTCGCGCACCGAATCCACCAGCCCGCTGACATGCACCACCGTCCGCCCCCTGGGCTTGGCGAGCGTGTAGGTGAGGTCCAGCGGCACCTCCCGCGTCGCGCCAGTCGCGACATCGATCGTCTTGAGCTTGTCGTTGGACTGGTAGAGGATGGTCCGGCTGTCCCCGCTCCAGGTCGGGAAATGCGCCATGTCCGCGCCATAGGCGCGCGGTGCGCCGACCGGCGTCCCATCCGCCGCCACCGGCCAGACCTTCAGCAGCCCTTCATAGACCGCCGCCATCTTGGTTCCGTCCGGCGACCAGGCCGGGCCACCGCCGCCCCGCGTATCGATCCCCATGTCGGCGGTCGGCACGCGCCAGACGGGCGGACTCTTCCCGTCCGTGGGGATGACATAGACCTGGTTGGTGCCTTCGCGGAAGCTCTTGGAATAGAGTTTGGACAGCGAAATCGCGACATATTTGCCGTCCGCCGACCAGCTCGGCTCGCCCGGCTGCGGAAGCGATCCCTGGAGGCGCGTGATCCTGCCGCTTGCCACATCGACGGTGAACACCCCCGCGACGCCCCAGCGGCCGTCCACGTCGATCGCCGCGATCGTCTTTCCATCCGGCGACCACACCCCGCCCAGCGGCTGGGTCGTCATGTCGGTCAGCTTGGCGGATTTGCCGCTCTTCAGGTCGCGGATCCAAAGCTGAGGCAGCCCGCCACCCTTGTCCGACGTATAGACCAGCTTGCTGCCATCCGGCGACCAGCTGGGGTCCGCGTCCATCGCATGATCGTTGGTCAGGTTGGTCGGCTTGCCGCCCGTCACCGGCACGACATAGAGGTCGCCCAGCGCAATGAAGGCGATGGATTGTCCATCGGGCGACAGGCGCGGCTTCAATATGCCGACCGCCTTGCGCGGCGCGGTGGAATCCCAGTCCCGCTTGGCCCGTACATAGCTGGGCCGCGTCACCTCCAGCCGCGCTGCGAAGGGCACGGTCTTCACCGCCTTGCCCGTCCGCTGCCGGATCAGGCCGTCCGACACATAGCTGTATCGGCCCCCAGCGCCCCAGGAGACGCGGAAGGGAAAGACATTCTCGCTGCCGGACACCGCGACGCCGTCAATCTCCAGATGGCTGCCCTGCGCATCCGCGACCACATAGGCAAGCTGACCCTTAGGTCCATAGGAGGGCGCATCCGCCTTCCCGGCTGCTTCCTTCAGCAGCCTTTCCGTTCCGTCCGCCAGGTTCGTCGCCCAGATCGCGCTCTTGCTGTCGCGCGTGGAGCTGTAGGCGATCGTCTTGCCGTCCGGCGACCAGGTCGGCAGCCGGTCCTCGGACGGGTCGGACGTCACCTGCGCCACCGCGCCGGTCGCGACATCGATCGTCCAGATATTATAGCTCGGATCGCCCTTTCCCGCCCGGTCCGACGAAAAGGCGATAGTCTTCCCATCGGGCGACCAGGCCGGCTCTCGATCGTCGAAGGTGCCCGACGTCAGCTGCCGAGCGTTCCCGCCGTCAGCATCCATGATCCACAGGTCGTAATTGCCGTCGCGATAGGCGAAATAGGCGATCGTCTTGCCGTCGGGCGACCAGACCGGCTGGCGCGCGTCGCTGAAATAATCGCCGACCCGCTTCGCCGTCCCGCCCTTGGCCGGAATCAGCCACAGGCTGCCCTGCAGGTCCACCACCATCGTCCTGCCATCGGGCGACGCCGACACCGACATGGACGTGCCTTCATGGACATCGAAGCCGATCGTCTGTCCCTGTCCCGGCGGCGTGAGCGAGGGGGCCTGCGCCGCTGCGAAGGGGGCTGCCGCCATCATCGCCAGCACCGATACAGCTCCCGCCCAGACGGTTCGCCCTGCGCTCATTCCCATGCTCCCTCAACGCGATCAACGGCTTGAAGGACGGTCCTGGCGCGCAAACCCGCCAGCGACAAATGAGAAGCGCTAATCTGTCAGAGCGATCACCGCCCCCGACCCGTCACGGCATAAAGGCCATGGTGCGACAGGACATAGAGCGTGCGCTTGTCCTCGCCCCCGAACAGCAGTTGCAGTGGCCTCTCCGGCACGTCGATCCGCCCGATCTCCTTGCCATCTGGCGCATAGACGAAGATCTGCCCGTTGGCGACATAGACGCGGCCCTGCCCGTCCACCGCCACGCCCTCGCCGCCCCGTTCGGCAAAGACCTTGAGGTCGGTGATAGCCCCACCCGCGCCGACCACACCGCTATAGGTGCGGTTCTCCGATCCGTTGGTGAGGAACACGCGCTCGCCCGGCTTGCCCTGGATGAAGCCATAGCTGTCGAGCGCGTCGGAGAAGCGCAGCCCGCGATGGTCCGCCGGCCCTTGCGCGAAAGTGCGGTAGGCAGGCAGCGCCACGCTGCCGTCCGGCGACACATATTCGTGCAACTTAGCCTTCCCCATGTCGCGCGCGAACATCTCGGCCAGCGTCGTATACTCATAGGTCTTGGGATCGATCTGGTCCTTGAACTCGCCATTGTTCCACCAGTTGACCGGCAGCACGGTCGCCGGACCGGAGCGCACGGGAGTGGCCGGGATCACACTGATCTGGCTGTCGGGCGCGTCAGGCTTCACGCTGTAGACGGTGCCGTTACGGCCGTTGGAGGACAGCACCAGAAGGTCGCCCGACTTGTCGACGGTCAGGTTGACCGGGTCCAGCGTCGCGTCGCGCACCATCTCCAGCTTGCCCGCTTCTTCCAGCGCCAGATGCGCTGGAAGAAGCGGTCGATAAAGTAGAGTCGCCCCTGCGCATCCACCGCGCCACCACCCGCCGCATAAAAGCCATCGGCCAGTTGCGTGACCTTGCTCCCCTGGAAAGTGGACGGCTCGACCGCCTCGGGCTTTGCCGGAATGTCGAGCACCGCGAACTCGCGCTCGCGCACATCGATCCCATGCGTCACGTCGCGGATGGCATTCTCGAACGGGAATTTGGTCAGCCGCAGAAATGTCGCACAGCCATTCTCATCGCATGTGCCAAGCCCGCTTTCGCCGTTCACATGGACGTTGCGCAACCGGATGTCCTGCGAATTGTAAAGCGTGACCGCCGCAGGCGCCGGCTTGCGCGTGCGGGTGACGCGATAGCCATGGAAATTGGCGACCAGGATGTTGCGGGAATTGCGGATTTCCAGCGCGACGGCATCCCCGCTCTCACCCGCTTCGCCTTCGGTCTGGGGCGCAAGTATCTCCCAGTTGGCGACGCGGTTCAGCGCGAATTCCGACCGGACATGATGCTCGACCGACGCCTGGATGATGCGGCCGGGCGTCTGCGTGTCCGACACATAGATGCCGGGATGGCCGAAGGTGCTGGGGCTCCACACATTGGCGAAGGTGCCGCCGCCGCCCTCCGTCACCCACAGGCTTGCATATTGCCCGGCCCAACGCCGTGCCGCATCGGGATCGCCGGTGGCATTATTATTGTACGGAACGACCCGGGTGCCGTCAAAACGATCGGTGCCGTGCCCGCCCTGGAATTTGACGTCATTGACCATCGAGTTCGCGCCCGCCTTCCACAGCAGCGCCGTCGCGCGCGGGTTCGCGCCATTGGTGTCGAGGCCGATGCCGGCGACGATCGCATCGCCGCCCGACGCGCTTTCGACCAGCGCCTTGGGCGCGCCGACGCCCTGCCACGCCGCCGTGCCGTCCGGCAGCACGATCTGCGTCAGGCTGGGATGCAGGCCGAGAAGCACCGTGTCCGGCCGCAATTTCAGCGTCTCGCTCACCCGATAGAAGCCGGCAGGCAGATAGACGACGCGGTGGCTGTCGATCGCCTTCTGGATCGCCGCAGTGTCGTCGCTCTTGTCGTCGCCCTTTGCACCAAGCGAACGAACGCTCACCCATTCGGACACCGGCGGCAGCGCCCGGATCGCCGGCGCGGACGGGGCGGGCAGAGCGCCGATCGCCTCGATCTTCGCGTCCGTCTTATAGTCGCCCATGCGGCCGACACCGGGCAGGGTCAGGCCATGGGTAAAGGACGCGACCTTGTAGGCCGCGCCCTTGCCCGCCACCGTCCGCCCGCTCTCGCGGAACCGCGCGAAGGTCGGCGTGCCGGACGCCACGACATTCTGGAAACCGACCTGGGTATAGACATTCTTCTCGTTGGAGATGACGACGCCCGCTCGGGCCACATTCTCGAACCGCAAGTCCTGGCCCCACAGCCAGTCGCCATAGCCCCGATCGATCTCGATCCCGACCGGCACATTCTTGAAGGCGACGTTGACCATCGTCAGCCCTGCCTCATGCTCGCGGATCGCGGCATCGCGCTGCCCCTCGAAGGTGGCGTCCACCAGTGCGAAGCCCCAGGCGGGCGACGGCTTTTCCGCCAGGATGCCATAGCGCCCGCCCTTGAAATGCAGGTCTTCGGCTTCGTTGGCGACATGGTAAAGCCCGGCGAGCGCCGTCCCCAAGTCGAAATCGACATGGGACACTAAGCTGTGCTGCGCGCTGTGGAATCGGATGGCGGTTGCGGCCGGGTTGCCGTCCAGGATGCGGAAATCGATATTGCCCAGCGCCGAATAGAAGGTGCCCGGATTGGCGTCGGCAATCGTCTTGTCGAACGGCACGCTGCCCGCAGGCGGGAAGGCGGCGGGCGGCGTATCCTTGTCCGTCTGGCGCTTGGCCCCCGTGAACATCAGCATGTGCGCGACGCCCTTCTGGAAACCGGGCGTGTTGCGGCCGAGCAGGATCACCGGCCGCTGCGCCCCGATGCCAAAGATGCGCACGCCCGGCCACAGGAACAGGGTGCGGCTGATGCGGTAGGTGCCGGCGGGCAGGAAGACGATGCCGCCGCCCCCCTTCGCCGCCGCCTTGTCGATCGCCTGCTGGATCGCGGCGCTGTCGTCAGCGCGGCCATCGCCCACGCCCTTGACGGTAACGGCGCGGGGTTCGTCGGGTGCTGTGGTGTAGACGGACGGAGAGGCATGGGCCGCGGCGGCCCCCAGCATCAGCATCACCGCCGCGCAAGCACCACTCAGTCCGCGAACCATGCGTCATTCCTTCTTTGAAAAACAAATGTCCCGGCCGTGCAGGGCCGGGACAAGGTTGGGGAGGATAGAGGAGCGTCTTTAGAAGTTGAACCGGACGCCCGCGCGGTAGATGCGGCCCAGCGTGTCGTAGAGCGCCGGATTGATGTCGAGCCCGGTGTTGGTCTGCGGCGATGCGACCGGATCCTTGTCGAACAGATTGTCCACCTTGCCGTAGATCTTGATGGCCGGCGTGATGTCGAAGGTGGCGCCCAGATCGACGTAGAAGGCGCCCTTCATCTTGTTGAAGTTGACCGTCGTGTGGTTGGCGTCCGAGCGGGGGCATCCGGTCTGGCAGACGACATAATTATTGTTGAACACGCCGTCGCTGATCCACCGTTCCTGCACCGTCAGGCTGAACCGCCCGCTGTCGTAATTCTGGATCGCGAGCCACTTCCAGTCGGGCGTAGCGCCGGTGTTCGCGCCGGCATTGTCGATGTCGGCGACGCCCGCAATGCCCGCCTTCACGATGAACTTGCGAACGTGCGTGCCCAGCGCCCGAACGGTGAAGCTGCCCGGCAGGCCGAGCGGCTGCTGCCACTGGTAGCTGGCCTCGATATCGAAGCCGCTGGTCTTCCACGACGCGAGGTTGAAGGGCTGGACGTTGATGAAGTTGTTCTGCTGGTTCAGGTTGTCCAGGCTGAAGCCGCCGCAGAAGGCCTGATTGCCCTCGAAGCAGAAGCGCACGATCTGGTCGGCCGACAGCGTGGAGACGACGCCCTTCAGCTTGATGTCATAATAGTCGAACGACAGGCTGAGCCCCGGTGCCCAGGACGGCCGGGCCAGCACGATACCCAGTTCGGTGTTGCGCGCGATTTCCGGACGAAGATTGGGGTTGCCGATCGTGTTCTGGAACGCGGAGACGCCGCCGATCGCCGGGCCGCCCGGAAAGCGCGGGAAGGGGTTGGTGAAGTTGGGCAGCGTCGTGACGGTCGGCGCGGCGAATAGTTCAGACAGGTTCGGCGCACGGACGTCGCGCGACGTCACGCCGCGCAGGCGCACGCCGTCGATCGGCGTGTCCCAGGTCGCGCCGATCTTCCACGCCCACACGGTGCCAGACGTGCTGTAGTGGGTGCCACGACCCGCCGCATTCAGGTTTGCACGGCCCATCGCGTCGCTGTTGATGAGCGGGATGTCGACTTCCAGGAAGCCTTCATACACCTCATATTTGCCGTTGCCGTTCTTGTAGTTGCCGGCCGCCCAGTTGCTGCCCAGCTGCGAATTGAGCAGCGGATCGGCGGGATAAGCCGCGCTGTTGGGGCTGAGCGCCGACACGCCCGCGCCGTAGGGGTCGGCGTTCACGCGATAGAACTCACGCCGATATTCGCCGCCGAACGCGACCGACACCGGGCCGGCCCAGCTTTCGAACGGATTGCCCGAGAAGTTGGCGCTGGCGACGTCCTGCGTCAGCTTGGTGTGCTGGAACGGGCCGTTCTCGTGCGGCGCGACATAGGCAAGAGCCGAAGCGGACGGCGCGAAGTTGCCGAAGACGTTGACGGGGACGCAGCCATTGGCCCGCGCCACCGGATTACGGCACACGATCGCGCCGTTGAGAGTGATGGCGTCGCTCGCGGCAAGGTAACGGTTGCCCAGCACGATGTCGCGGACCTTGATGTCCGAGATGGTTATGCCATGCTCATAATAGGCGTCGTAGTTCCAGTCCGTGCCCGCCGCCCCGAACGATCCCTTCAGGCCGCCGACGAAGCGGTACTGCTTTCGGTCCGTGTAGACCTGAGGATCGGGGAAGGACGCGTTGCTCGACCCGAAATTGAACTCGGTGATGCCCGCGGCGGCGCAGCGATCGCGGATCAGCTGCGGCAGGTAGGCGTTGGAACATTGCACAACCATGTTCGGCCGGTTGTAGCCCGGGCTCGGCTGATTGTGCGTCTTCACCTCCGCCACATTGACGGTCAGGTAAATTTCATTGTTGTCGGCAAAGTCATAACCGATGCGGCCATAGCCGTTGACGCGCTCCAGCGAGGATTTGAGCGAAGCGCCCGACCCCGGGGCGCCGGACAGGTCGCCGCCGACGCAGAAACTGTTGCCGGGATAGCAGTTGGTGACGCGCCCGGTGCCGGTCGGCTGACCGTTGGAACCGTACTGGAAATTATAGGGATTGCCGGCGGCGTCGAACGCGATGCCCTGCAACGGCCCGTTGTTGATGAGACCGTAGCGTGCATATTGATAGGGCTGCGCATAGTCGGAATAGACAAGCTGCGGCGACCCGTTGTCCGGCTGTCCGGTATTCATCAGCGTCGTCGCGCGATACCAGTTGCGGCTGCCGGCCAGATCGGTGCCGAAATCGCCGGCACCCACGCCGCCTTCATGGTCATATTCGCCGCTCAGCACGACATGCAGGCGATCGTCGGCAAAGGACTTGCCCCAGGCGCCCTGCACCAGTGCGGTCTCGTCATCACCATATTTGGTGATGCTGCCCATGATATTGCCCTTGAACCCTTCGAAATGGGTGTCGGTGATGAAGTTGACGACGCCGCCCACCGCGTCCGACCCGTAGGATGCGGACGCGCCGCCCGTCACCACGTCGACGCGCTTCACCAGCAGCTGCGGGAACATGGAGATGTCGGGCACGCCGGTCACGTTCGCGCCGACGACGCGCTGGCCGTCGAGCAGCGTCAGCGTGCGGATCGGGCCAAGGCCACGCAGCGAGAAGGAGCTGAGGCCCTGCTGGCCGCTCGACGTGGAGAAGGTGCCGGTGGCAGCGCCGGTCGACCCTTGCAGCGAGGGCAGCTGCGCGATGGTATTGAAGATGTTGGGCTGCGCGTTGTTGGCGATCTGCTCTTCGCCGATCACCTGTGTGGGCGTGGGCGCGTTGAAGCCGCTGGTGGTGATGCGCGATCCGGTGACGACGATGTTCGCGTCGCCGGCGGCTTCCTGCTGCGCTGCCTGCGGCGCGACCGAACCCGCGTCCTGCGCCTGCGCGGCGCCGGCCAGCGCCATGGCGGCCACCGCCGCCAGGCTCACGCTCGCCAGCTGCCGATGAATTCCGATCGTCACCTTCATGGATCTTCCCCTTTTTTCTCGGCCGCCCTCCCATAGGCGACCGCGCCCATATCGGGCGATCTCTTCAACACTAGCCGCCTAGGCCGCCGCCGACACTTACGACATAGGTCGTAGGTGCCAGCGCGACGGGCCATTTTCAGGGCCTTGCAGCGTAGAGCGCGTGATGCGTCAGGATGAACAAAGTGCGCTTGTCAGGACCGCCGAACAGAATCTGAAGCGGCCTGTCGGGCACGTCGATCCGGCCCGCTTCCTTGCCGTCCGGACTGTGGACGAAGATCTGCCCGTTGGCGACGAACACGCGGCCCTGCCCGTCCACCGCCACGCTCTCGCCGCCGCGATTGGCGAAGGGCTTCAGGCCCTTGAGCGCCCCGCCCGCGCCGACGATACCGCTATAGGTCACATTCTCCGATGCGTTGGTGACGAAGACGCGCTCACCCTGCCGGCCGGACACGAATCCATGGGCGTTCAGGCTGTCCGACCAGCGCCAGCCGGTATGATCGACCGGCCCCTGCTGCCATGTGCGGAAGGCGGGCAGCGACAGGCTGCCATCGGGCGACACATATTCGCTGGCCTTGGCGCTCCCCGCGTCGCGCGCGAACATCTCGGCCAGCGTGGTGAACTGATATGTCTTGAAATCGAGCTGGTCCCTGAACTCGCCATTGTTCCACCAGTTGACCGGCAGCAGCGTGCGCGCCGTCCCGCCGCTGCGCACGGGCGTCGGCTGGATCAGCGTCATCGCGTCCTTGGGTCCGGCAGGATCGAAGGAATAGACCCCACCCTTCGCCCCCAGGGACGACAGCACCATCACATGCCCCGACGCGTCGATGGCAAGGTTGACGGGGTCGAGTGCATGATCGCGCACGATCTCCAGCCCCTTGGCCTCGCTCCAGCGATGGATGCGCTGGAACCGCCGATCGATGAAGTAGAGCGCTCCCGCCGCATCCACCGCCGCGCCGGAGATCGACCAGAAACCCTCCTCCAGCTTCCTGACCTCGCCACGCGGCGCAACCGCCGGAATGGCGCTGCCCGCCGGCCCGATGTCCAGACTGGCGAACTCCCGCTCGCGCACCAACAGCTTTCGCGTCACATCCTCGATCGCATTGTCGAACGGATATTTGCTCGCCCGCAGGAAGGTGCCGCAGCCTTCGTCGTCGCAGGTCGCATAGCCGCTCTCGGCATTCACATGGACGTTGCGGAAGCGGATGTCGCCCGAATTGGTGATCTTCACCGCGCTTTTTTCCGGCGCATAGGTGCGGGTCACGCGATAGCCGTGATAGTTGGCGAACAGCAGGTTCTTCGAATTGCGGATGTCGAGCGAAATGGCGTCCGGCCCGTCGCCCACCTCCTGTTCGGTCTGGGGCGCCAGGAACTCCCAGTTCTGGACATTGTCGAGCACGAACTCGTTGCGGGCATGATGCTCGACCGACATTTCGTAGACATGGCCCGGCGTCGCCGTGTCCGTGATGTAGAAGCCCGCCTGCGCGAAGCTGTTGGGGCTCCACACGTCGACGAAGGTGCCGCCACCCCCATCCGTCACCCAGATGCTGGGATATTGCGCGTCCAGCCTGTCGTCGGTGATCGGATCGCCGGTATGGACGCGCGCCGCGCCCAGCATCGTGCCATCGGCCGTGGGCGTGCCGCCCCCGCCCATGATCTTGACGTCGTTGACCAGGCTCTTTTCTCCCGACCGCCACAGCAGGGCCGACGCGCGCGGATTGACCCGCCCGGTGAACAGGCCGAGGCCGGACAGGATATTGTCTCCGCCCCTCGGACTTTCCAGGATCGGCATCACGCTGCCCAGTCCTGCATGGGCCGGATTATTGTCGGGAATGTAAAGCTGCGTGATCGCGGGATGCAGGCCTATGAGCACGCTGTCCGGCCGCAGCGTCAGCCGGTTCGTGACCTTGTAGAAGCCGGTCGGGAAATAGAGGATCTTGTTGGCGTCGATCGCCTTCTGGATCGCGGCCGTGTCGTCCGCCTTGCCATCGCCCACCGCGCCCAGGGTGCGGACATTCACCCATTCCGCCATCGGCGGCAGGTCGCGGATCGCGTCGGCGCGGGCCAAGGGCATGGCGGGCAGTGCCTCGATCTGCGCCTGCGTCTTATACTCCCCCATCTGCCCAAGCGCGGGCACCGACAGCCCATAGGAGAAGGAGGCCACCTTATACGCCTTCCCCTTGCCGTTCACCGCCTGCCCGCTGTCGCGGAAACGCGCGAAGGTGGGGCTGTTCAGGGCAAGCGCATTCTCGAACCCGATCTGCGTGAAGACATTCTTCTCGTTCGATATGACGATGCCGGCCTTCGACACATTCTCGAACCGGACATCCTTGCCCCACAGGCTGTCGCCATAGCCGCGGTCGATCTCTATGCCGACCGGCGTGTTGCGAATGGCGACATTGACCAGCGTCAGGTCGACCTCATGTTCGCGGATGGCAGCGGCCTTCTGCCCGTTGAAGGTCGAATCGAGCAGCGTGAACTGCCAGGCGGGCGACGTCTTTTCGCTGACGATGCCATAGCGGCCGCCCTCGAAATGGACATTGTCGATGACGTTCCCGGCCTGGTAGACGCCGGCGAAGGCGCTCCCCAGGCGGAAGTCCATGTGGCTCAGGAACGCGTGCTGTGCCATGCGAAAGCGGACGCCCGCCGCCGCCGGATTGCCCGCGCCGATCTCGATATCGACATTGCTCATCGCCGAATAGAAGGTGCCCGAATTGGCGTCGCGAACGATCTTGTCGCGCGGCACCACGGTCGGCACGGGCACCGGCACCTGCCCGACGTTATATTGGTCGCCGCCGCCAAAGACGATCATGGTCGACACGCCTTTCTGGAAGCCCGGCGTATTCCTGCCCAGCAGGATGACCGGCCGCGTCGCGCCCACGCCATAGACGCGCACGCCCGCCGGCACGACCAGCGTCTTGGTGATGCGATAGCGGCCGGACGGCAGGAAGACGATGCCGTGCCCCGTCTTGTCGCGCGCCTTGTCCAGCGCGGCCTGGATCGCGTCGCTGTCGTCGGCGCGGCCGTCGCCCTTGGCCGCGACCGTCACCGCATGGGGCTCGTCGGGCGCGACCGGGAACAGGGATTGGCTGGCGGCAAACGCCGCGGCCGGCGCGCCGAGGGCCGTTGCCGCCAAAAGCGCCGCGATCATGCTGCGTGCGATCATAGCCGCCTCTCCTCACTGGCTGGTGCTGGATGCTTCCCCGCTAGGGGAGCCGGCGCGCCTTGGCACTTGCGACAAAGGTCGTAGTTTCCAGCGCCCCACCGCTGCCGGTATAGCGGGATCATCATGGCGAGGCTGCAAACGGCCCGCATTTCCTTCGCGAGACCGCCTTGCCTTCCTCCCCCGCCCTGCTTCCGTCCGCGCCGCCCGTCCTCATCGTCATGGGCGTCAGCGGCTGCGGCAAGTCGACGCTCGGCGCGTTGCTGGCGCAGACGCTGGCATGCCCCTTCCTGGAGGGCGACGATTTCCATTCCGCCGACGCGGTGGAGAAGATGCGCAACGGCACCCCGCTGACCGACGAGGATCGTTGGCCGTGGCTGGAGCGGCTGGGCAGCGCGATCGCGGGGGCGAAGGCGGACAACGGCGTCGCCGTCGCGGCCTGCTCGGCGCTGCGCAAAATCTATCGCGACCGGCTGCGCACGACGATCGGCGGGCCGGTCCGGTTCGTGATGCTGGACAATGATCGCGACGCACTACTCACCCGGCTGGGCAACCGCCCCGGCCATTATATGCCCGCCAGCCTGCTCGACAGCCAGCTCGCCACGCTGGAGCGGCCCCTGCCCGACGAAGGCGCGATGATCCTCACGACCGACATGCCCGCCGAAACCCTGCGCGACCGGGTGCTGGGCGCGCTGCGCTAGATCGAGGCCCGCCTCACGGCATCAACCGCCGCCGGCCTTCCCACAAATGCCAGCGCATCGCCAGCGCCGCGCCTTCCGGGTCTTGCGCCCGGATCGCGTCCACGATCACGTCATGCTCGCGCAGCATCGTCGCAATCACCTGCGGCGGGCGGGACCGCGAAATGTCCACGCCCGCGCGCATGATCTTGTCGATGTCGGGATGAAGCGCCTCCAACGCCAGGCGGAAGGCCGGGTTGCCCGTCGCCTCGGCGATGCGGCGGTGCAGTTCCATATCCTCGGCATGGGCCGGCTCGCTCGACAGCAGCGCCTCGCGCAGCAATTCCATGCCCTCCTCGATATGCGCCATTTCCTGCGGGGTCCGCCGCGTCGCCGCCAGCCGCGCGGCTTCCGCCTCCAGCACGAACCGCACCTCATAGCTGCCGAGGGTGGTCGGCAGTTCCGCCGCCGACATGAAGGCCGACAGCCGCTCGGACGGCCGGCTCTTGACGAAGGAACCCGCCCCACGCCGCGCCTCCGTAATGCCGTCCGACGCCAACCGCATCAGCGCCTCGCGCACGATCGCGCGCGACATGCCGAACATTTCGGCCAGCCGCGCCTCCGAAGGCAGGCGCGCGCCGACCTCCAGATCGTCCGCATTGATGATGTCGACGATCGCCGCATAGGCATGATCGGACAGGCGCGGCGCGCTCATCGCGACCGCCCTGTCACAGGATGCTGCTGGCGATCAGCACCAGCAGCAGACCCACGACCGCGACCACCGTCTCCATAACCGACCAGGTCTTGAACGTCCCCGGCATGTCGGTGCCGAGATAGCTTTTCACCAACCAGAAGCCCGGATCGTTGACATGGCTGAAGAACAGCGAACCCGCACCGATCGCCAGCACCATCCATTCGGGCGCGACGCCGGACGCCGCGACCAGCCCCTCCATGACGCCCGCAGTCGTGATCGTCGCAACGGTGGCGGAGCCGGTCGCGAGGCGGATGCAGACGGACACGCCCCAGGCCAGCAGGATGGGAGAAATCGCCCCGCCCTGCGCGATCCGCACCAGCATGTCGGACAGGCCGGCCGTCACCAGCACCTGCTTCAACGCGCCGCCCGCGCCGATCGCCAGGATGATGCCGCCCGCCGGCGTCATCGCCTCGGTCCAGATCGCACCCTGCACATCCCTGTCGGCAATGCGCCGCCCGAACAGCAGCGGCAGCGCGACGAGCACCGCGACCAGCAGCGCGACGACGGGATCGCTGATCCATTTGAGCCACTCGAAATGCCCGGCGACCTGCGGCGGCATCAGCGCCACCGCCTGCCCGGCCGCGATCAGCACGACCGGCAGCAGCACCGCCGCCAGCGCCCGCCCGACCGAAGGCGTCGCGACGTCAAGGTGGACGGGGTCGAGCAGCGGCGGGCTGAGTTTCACGCCGGGCGCGGTGAAGCGCGCCAGCAGCGGCCCGGCGATGATCGCGGTCGGAATCCCCACGATCAGGCCGTAGACCAGCGTCAGCCCCAGATTGGCGCCCAGCGCGTTGACCGCCAGCAGCGGCCCGGGGTGCGGCGGCACCAGCGCGTGGACTACCGACAGGCCCGACAGCGCCGGCAGCATCAGCTTCAGCTTGGCCGTGTCGTCATTCTGGCCGTTGGGCAGCGCCGCGGCAGCCGACGCCACGATCGGCAGCAGCAACACCAGGCCCGTCTCGAAGAAGAGTGGCAGGCCGATCAGCAGTGCGGTGAACAGGCTGGCCCAGGGCGCGCCCCGTACGCCGGACATGCGCAGCGCCGCGCTGGCGATCCCGCCCGCGCCGTTCGACAGTTGCAGCATCGCGCCCAGCCCCAGGCCCAGCGCCACGACCAGCCCGGTGCCGCCCAATATGGTGCCCGCGCCCTTCTCGACCGCCTTGGCGGTTTCCTCCATCGGCAGCCCGGCCAGCAGGCCCACGGTGAAGGCGCCGCAGAGCAGCCCGACAAAGGGATGCAGACGTCCCTTGATGATGAGCAGGATGGACAGCGCGATGCCGGCGACGGCGGCGATCAGCAGCCGGTAGTCGGCCGGATTCACAGCACCCGCTCCCGTTGGAAGCGCAGGGAGCCCAGGTTGTTGCGCTCCGTCGACCGATGCAATGGTAACGTCATCTTTTCCGCCCCTCTCCCCAACCCGCATCCAGTGATTCGATCGGTCGAACCCTGAAAATCTGTTAGACAGGTTATACATAAATGCCACGCTAAACTAGGATAATTCGCGCACATCATCAAAATTCGCTTGAATCTGTCTGACTGATTCTCCTATCGTTAGCGATAACGAATCTTGGTTTTCGGAACGCGTCCATGTTCCGCGCGGGATCAGCCAAAGGGAGAGGTCAGATGCAATTCGCCATGGAACTGCAGCACAGGCACGATCCGCAGGATCGCCGGATCACAGACGCGCAGCCCATCCCCGCTCCCCACCTCACCCCGACCCAGATGAAGGTGCTTCGCTGCGTCCATTCCGGCCTGCTCAACAAGCAGATCGCTTATGAACTCGGCATGGCCGAAGCCACGGTGAAGGTCCACATGACCGCCCTCATGCGCAAGCTCAACGTGCGCAATCGCACGCAGGTCGCAATCGCCCGGTCATTTCGGCTGGATGCAGCACGCCTGACTACCCCTCCGCGATTTACTATCCTATAGGATGTGCGGAGCAAGAACAGGGGCATGGCGTTGTGCCCCATTTGTCGGAGGGTTGAAGGCATGGAGCATTCGCGCAGGGCATTGATCGGCGGCATCGGCGCAGGACTGGCGCTGGCCGGAAGCGGCGCACCCCGCGCCTTCGCCCAGAACCGCAAGATCGGCTATGCGGTCGTCGGCCTCGGCTCCTACGCCACGCGCCAGATCATGCCGAACTTCGCCGGCTGCGACAGCGCCAGGCTGGTGGCGCTGGTCAGCGGCACGCCCGCCAAGCTCGAACAGTTCGGCACGCAATATAAGATCCCAAAGACGCACCGATACAGTTATGCGGATTTCGACCGCATCCGCGACAATCCCGACATCGACGCCGTCTACATCGTCCTGCCCAACAGCATGCATGCCGAATATAGCATCCGCGCGGCGCAGGCGGGCAAGCATGTCATGTGCGAAAAGCCGATGGCAATTTCGGTTGCGGAATGCCAGGCGATGATCGCCGCGTCGAAGAAGGCGGGCAAGAAGCTGATGATCGGCTACCGCTCGCGCTTCGAGCAATATAATCGCCTCGCCATCGACCTGGCGCGCAGCGGCCATGTCGGCCCGACGCGCCTCATCACCGCCGAACATGGCTTTCCCGCTCAGCCCAACCAGTGGCGTCTGGACCGGCCGCTGTCGGGCGGCGGCTCGCTGATGGACATCGGCATCTACAGCCTCAACGCCGCGCGCTACCTGACCGGCGAGGAGCCGGTGGAAGTGAGCGCGGTCGAATCCACCGACCGCAACGATCCGCGCTTCAAGACGGTGGAGGACCGCATCAATTTCATGCTGCGCTTTCCCTCCGGCATCATCGCCAATTGCGTGTCGAGCTACAGCTCGTCGCACAACAGCTACCGGGTCATCGGTACGCAGGGCTATATCGATATGGAGCCGGCCACGCCCTATCAGGGCCAGAGCATGACCATCCGCAAGGACGGCGTCGCCACCCCCCGCGTGCTGCCGGCGGCGGCAAAGACGCAGTTCGCCGGGCAGCTCGATCATCTGGCCGAATGCATCCTGACCAACGCCACGCCCATCGTGCCGGGTGAGGAAGGCCTCGCCGACATGCGCGTGATCGAGGCGATCTACCGCTCCGCCGCCGAACATCGCAGCGTCGGGATCAAGGCCTGACACGGCGCGCGCGCGGCCGGGCTCAGGCCCGGCGGCGCACCGCCTCATGGTCGAACTGCGTCACCGAAATGCGATCGCGCCCTCGCTGCTTGCTGACATAGAGCTGCCGGTCGGCTTCCGCGATCCACCGGTCGGACGCCGCCTGCGGGGTACAGCGGGCGCTCGCGACGCCGATGCTGACGGTGATGTAGGGGCTGACCTGCGATCCTTCATGCGGGATGTTGAGCGACTGAATCTGCAGCCGGATGTCGTTGGCGACCATCTCCGCGCCGGCGGCGTCCAGGCCGGGCAGGATGCAGGCGAATTCCTCCCCGCCATAGCGCGCGGGCAAATCGGTCGCGCGCTTCACCGCCCGGACCAGCGCCGCCGCCACCATCATGATGCAACGGTCCCCGGCCGGATGGCCGTAGGTGTCGTTGAACTGCTTGAAGAAATCGATGTCCAGCATCACCACCGACAGCCAGTCGCCGGTCCGGGCGAGGCGCGCCGCCTCCAGATCCAGCGACCGTTCCAGATGGCGGCGGTTGCTCAGGCCCGTCAGCGCATCGGTCACGGCCATCGTCGCCAGCTGATCGCGCAGCCGCTTCAGCTCGACATGGTTGCCCACCCGTCGCCGCAGGATGGCGGGCTGCACGGGCTTCGTCACATAATCGATCGCGCCCAGCGACAGGCCGCGCATCTCGTCCTCCGTGTCGCCAAGGCCGGTTGTGAAGATCACGGGGATGTCGGTCAGCAGCGGATCGGCCTTCAGCCGGCGGCACACTTCGAACCCGTCGATGCCGGGCATCAGCACGTCCAGCAGCACGAGGTCCGGCTGCGCGGTCTTCACGACCTCCAGCGCCTCCCGTCCCGACGTGGCGAAGCAGACCTCATAGTCCTCTTCCAGCACCGCATTCATGATCTCGATGTTGGAAATCTCGTCGTCGACGATCAGGATGGTTCCCTTGCTCATGACGGCACACCTTCACGGCCGGTGGCCCTCTCCGCGTCCAGCAGGGACAGGGCGGCTTCATAATCCAGCCTGTCCAGCGCCTGGTGGATCGGGTGTCCCCGTCGCTGTCCCTCGTCCAGCCCCATCGCGTCGGCGAAGCGCGCGAAGGCCGCCCGCGCGCCAAGGCTGCGACGACACAGCAGGTCGCGCAGGTCGATCCGGCGCGCATCCACCATGGCGCTATCGGCGGGTGCGCCCGACGGAACGGACGCAGCCGCATCCCCCGGCTCCAGCGTCCGCGCCGCCGCGATGGCGGGCGCGATCGCCGCCTCAAGCTGCACGATCGCGACTCGCGCCTGCTCCACCTCGCCCGCCGCGAGCATCCGCTCCAGCTCGGCCGCGATGTCCTGCACGGCCGCCAGCTCCAGCGATCCCGCCGCGCCCTTCAGGCTGTGCGCCAGGCGGTGCGCGTCGGGGAGCAGTCCAACCCCGATATAGGTGCGCAGGTCGCGCCCGACATCGGCATAGCTCCGGGCGAAGCTCAGGATCAGCTTGCGCAGCAGCGCCGCTTTCCCGTTCACGCGTTGCAACGCGGCCGACAGGTCGAAGGGCGGCAACTGATCGGGCAGCAGGGACGGAGCGGACTTCCCGCTCTCGACGGCTGGCTGCGGTGCATGGCCCGCAGGTTGCAGCCAGCGCTCCAGCGTGCGCATCAGCGTCGCGGGGTCCACGGGCTTGGCGACATGATCGTCCATCCCCGCGTCCAGGCAGCGCAGCCGCTCCTCCTCATAGGCATGGGCCGTCATCGCGACGATCGGCAGCCGATCGGACGGCCAGCGCTCCCGGATCGCGCGCGTGGCGGCGATGCCGTCCATCTCGGGCATCTGCACGTCCATCAATATGGCGGCATAGCGCTCGCCCTGCTGCTCCATCTTCTCGCAGGCGACCCGGCCATTTTCGGCCACATCCACCTGCAAACCGCCATCGGTCAGCAATTCCACCGCGATCTCGCGGTTGATCTCATTATCCTCCACCAGCAGCACGGTCAGGCCGCGCAGCCCCTCGGCGACCCGCGGCACCGTGCCTGCATCGGCCGCGACGGCGGCGACCGGTTCCGTCCGCGCGAAGAGGCCCGCTATGCTGTCCAGCAGCGTGTCTGGCGCGATCGGCTTCGTCAGGAAGGCGGCGACATGATCGTCGCGCGCGCCGGCCCGGAATTCGTCCGCGCCATAGGCAGTGATGATGCAGGTCCGGGGGCGCTCGCCGCGGAACGGCGCGGCCTGGATCGCCTCGACCACTTGGGCTCCGTCCATGCCCGGCATCTTCCAGTCCAGCAGCACGAGGTCATAGGGGCTTCCTGCCTGATCGGCGGCCTGCACCGCCGCCAGCGCCTCGTCGCCCGAGGCCACCAGTTCGACGGCCATGCCCCACCCGGCAAAGATGTCGTGCAGTATCTGTCGCGAGGCGGGATTGTCGTCAGCCGCCAGCACATGCAGCGTCCGAACATGGTCGGGCACGGCGTCGTCGCCTGCCGCTGTCCCGCCCGCCCGCGCCATGCGCATCCGGCACAGGAAGCTGCTGCCCTCGCCCGGCGCGCTCTCGACCCTTATGTCGCCGCCCATCCGCTCGACGATCTGCCGGCAGATGAAGAGGCCAAGGCCGGTGCCGCCGAAGCGCCGCGTGGTCGAACTGTCCGCCTGGGTGAAGCTGTGGAACAGCGATCGCTGCTGCTCTTCCGTCATGCCGATACCCGTGTCGCGCACGGTCAGCGCGATCATCGTCCCGTCCTCGTCCTGCGATTCGACGCCGACGCTGATCGTCACCCGCCCCCCTTCGGAAAATTTGACGGCATTGCTCAGCAGGTTCAGCACCACCTGTCCGAACCGCATCTCGTCACCCACCAGCCGATCGGGCATGTCGGCCGCGATCCGCGTCTCCAGCGACACGCGTTTCGTCTCGGCCGTTTCGGCGACCATGTTGATCTGGTTCTCGATCGCCCGGCGCAGGTCGAAGGGGCGCAGTTCCAGCGTCAGCTTGCCCGCCTCATTCTTGGAAAAATCCAATATGTCGTTGATCAGCCGCAGCAACGACATGCCCGCCTGGTTGATCTTGCCGATA
Source organism: Sphingobium olei (assembly GCF_042678845.1). Lineage (NCBI taxonomy): Bacteria > Pseudomonadati > Pseudomonadota > Alphaproteobacteria > Sphingomonadales > Sphingobiaceae > Sphingobium > Sphingobium olei. The sequence goes on from NZ_JBHTLS010000120.1 coordinate 29,291, forward strand.
TAATCCTGCTGCTTGGGGTTGAGGTCGGTGCGCAGGACCAGATGGCAAAAGCCCAGGATCGCGTTCATCGGCGTGCGGATCTCGTGGCTCATGTTCGCCAGGAACAGGCTCTTGGCCCGGTTCGCATCCTCCGCCTCGCGGGTGCGGTCCTCCAGCGCCAGATTCTTCGCCAATATCTCCTCGCCCATCTGCTGGTTGCGGGCAAAGCTCTCGACCAGCATGTCGCTCAACCACACCAGCACCGCCGTCTGGAACGCCACGATGCCGGCGTGCAGCAGCACCCGGCCCAGATTGCCCGCGCCCGGAAACACGGCATAGGGCAGCAAGTAGAGCAGGAGCAGATGGTGCAGCGCCGTCGCCGTGGCGGCCGCCAGGATCGCGCGCTTGTCGCACCAGGCGATGGTCAACGCCAGCATCGCGAAGAAATACATGTGCATGTCCATCTGCCACGCATGGCCGCGCAGCAGGACCAGCAGGATGGCCGGTTCGCCCATCAGCGCGATGGCGGACAGATAGCGCGTGACGGGCGCGGTGCCGTTTCGCCGCCATGTCAGGTGATAGGCGGCGGCCAGCACCGCCCCCGCCCCAGCCGCGCCGACGGCCGAATGGCCGGTCATCATCGCCACCGACGCCAGCAACGGCACATGCGCCCAGAAGAGCGGCACGAGGAAACGTCCGAATTGCCCGCGCAGCGTATCCAGCTCGATGATCATGATGGCCTGTCCTCAACAAGGGGAGCGAGACAACCGCCCGGCGACGGCGCGTCGATGACGGCCCAGGCGCCCGCGCGGCGCAAGGCGTCGGGGAAATCGCTGCGGTCCGACCGGGCGATCACGATGTTGGCGAAGCGGCCCGGTTGAACCATTCGTCCATCCGCCGCGCGGACGATGTTGATGCTGTCCGCCAGAGTCGATCCCGGCGGCGCGATCACCGCATAGCTGCCCGTTCCGCCCGCTCCGGCCGACGACGCGGCAGCCAGCCCGGCGAGGCCCGCCACCAGCAACAAAGCTGCCGGCGCAAGGGCGGACAGCGCTCCGCCCTGTCCGCCCTTGCGAACGGGCAGCAGCCTGATCCCGGAAAAGATAACCCACTGATTCATACAGCCGCTATTCTGGACCCGGATCGTTAAAATCCTCAAAAGGACGCAGCAAAGATCGCTGCGAATGGGTCCGTTCCGCACTGCATGTGAAAGCTTTGGTTAACGCCCGCGCCCTGGCGCCCAGCGCCCTAACGCCGCGCCTCGAACAGCGATATGGGCTGCGCCTGCTGCAGCCTGACGGGCGCGTTCAATTCCCGCTGCAGCATCGTCATCATCCAGCTGCGATGATGGATCAGGAAATCGGAAAAGCCTTCGGGCCTTGCCGGGTCGAAGACGGGCACGTCCCAGTCGGCCGGCGGGGCCACATAGGTCGCGTCATATCGCCCCGAAGGATCCTGCGGCACGCCGATATGGCGGCCAAGGAAGCTGTTGCCGTCGAAGGCGATATACTCGGCGGGCGCAAAGCCCGGCTGGATCAGGTAATCGGGGCCGCTGCGGCCGGCTTCGCGGCCATAGCGCGCCGTTCCCGCGACACGGAAGGCGTTGCTGCGGAAGCGCACGTCGCGCGCCCATCCGTCCCACTGTGTCGCCACCACCATCTGCACGTCCAGTGCCGCCCCGACATGGACGACATTGCCCTCCACCAGCGCGTCCGTCACATTGCCGGCCAGCTGGAATATCCGCGTGCCGTCGTTCCGGCTGACGTTGAACCGCGCCACCGTGCCGCGATTGCCCAGATTGTCGCGGTCGTCGACCCTGGGCGAACAGATCAGCAGGAACCCGCCCTGGTTGTCGTGGCTGAAATTGTAGAGCAGCGTCGTGCGCCGGGAATTGAAATCGGAATCGAACCCCTGCCCGTCATACCGGGTGCGGGTATAGGCCGCCTCGTTCAGCTGGATCAGGCTGTTGTCCGTGCTCCATTGCCAGATGCCAGCGCTGTATCCCGGCGCGCGCGCTCCGGCCTGGCGCACGATATTATGCTCGATCAGAGCGCCGTCCGTGCCGCGCGGCACGATGCCGTCACCGCCCACATCCTCGACCAGATTGTCGCGGATGACGACCTGCTCACCGGGGAACCAGTTCGCGCGCGTCACCTGATCGCTGATCCCGGCGATGCCCGACCGATCGACCCGCCAAACGATGTTCCGCTCTATGGTGATGCCCTGGAACCGCGTCGGCCGTTTCGGCCCCAGCGCCTGGAACACGATCCCGCCATTGTCCTTGCGCGCGTTGGTGCCGCGCACGTCATGGACATAGGTGTCGGCGATGCGAATGCCGCGCGTCACGCCCCGGTCCTGCGCCGACACCAATATGCCGAAGCGCGATTCCGTACCTGCTACGCCGCCCGGCGTGTCGTTCGTGACCTCCAGACCACTGACCGTCACATATTCGGCGTTCAGCACGGCGACGCCATGGGGCGACACGCCGCCCGCCTCGATGCGGGGGCGGGGCAGCTGCCCGGTCGCGGCGACGATGATCGGGGCGGACGCCGTGCCCGATCGGGTGAGCGTCAGCGACTCGCGCCACACCGACCCGGCGGTCAGCATCACCTTGTCGCCGGCTTTCAGCGGAAAGGCGTTGACCCGCGCCAGCGACCGCCAGGCACGCTCAGGCCTCGTGCCGTCCGCCCGGTCGTCGCCGGTCAGCGCGTTGACATGATAGGTTTCGGCGGCCACCGGCGCGGCCAGCCCCGCCACCCAAACGCCCAGCAGGCCAGCCGCCACCCACATTTTCGGCAATCGGCTACTCCCGGCCTGCGGCTCCGCCCAAAGCGCCTTTAATTTTTTCGTTGGGGCACGGTAAAGGTGCCCGAAACGCGCCCGCTCGGGCTGGTCGCCGTGCCAGGCACGCCACTGCCGGTCGACCGGCCATCCACAGTGGACCGGCCGCTGTTGAGGTCCATCACCAGCCGCCCGCCCGTCAGCCGGTTGGCCCCCTGCGTCAGCGTGACATTCCCGAGCATCGTGATCAGCTTGGCGTTGAGGTCGTAGATCGCGACGTTGCCGCGCGCCGTCTGGTCCGCCTTGCGCACCACGACATTGCCCGACGCGTCGATCCGGTCGATTTCGATCCCGCCCATGCCGTCGCCGCTCGAAGCCGTTCCCGGCGGGTTGCGATAGGCGACCGTCATGCGCGCGGCGTTCAGCGTCATGCCCGCCTGCGTCACCTCGACATTGCCCGACACCAGCACGCGGTCGGCGCGGTCCTGCACCTCGATCCGGTCGGCGGTGAAGTTGACGGGCGCGTTGCTGTCATGATTCTTGAAAACCTGCGCGAAGGACGGCGCGCCGGCCCCGGCGAGCATCGTCGCCGCGACGCCGATCAAGCCGGCGGACGTCAGGATCAGGGTGCGTTTCATCACTTCTGCCCTTTGAGACCATTTTGATCGATGCGCAAGCGCGCGCGGCCGTTCAGCGTCACCGTCCGCGCCGCCATGTCGGCTTCCAGATGGTCGGCGCTGAACACGCCGATGGGCATGCGGCCGTCCACCCGTCCCGCGCTCTTCATCCGCCGGGTCTTGAGGTCGACGCCCACGTCCCGCGTGGTCAGCCTATATCCGCCGGCCGACTGGAACTGCACCGGCCCGTCGATCCCGACCCGCTCGGTCTCCATGTCGTACCGGCCCTTCTGCGCGGTCAGCACCGCCGGCCCGTCGGACAGCAGGATGCGCGCGGACATGGCGTTGAGATCGACGATCGGCTCGCGCGAGCTTTTCTGCACCGCGCTTCCTGCACGCAGGGAAAAGGGCTGCCCCTTGCTGTCCTCGCCGCGATAGAGCGCCTCGGTCACGCGCATCCGCTCCTTCGCGACGTCCACCTTGTTCTTGTCGAGAACGAAGCTGACGCCCTCATGCCCGGTGAAGGGCGCGGTCGCCAACAGCGCGGCGAACACGCCGACGGCGACCGGCAGCCAGTTCTTCAGCAGCGCGACGAGCCGGTCGTGGCTGCCGCCCGGCCGCGCCCAGTGGCGGCGCACGTCGCGTTGCTGATCGGCCTGGACGGACACGGACCTGCTGCTCCTCTTACATATGCGCGAAGATATCGATCTCCGGCCACCCGGCCAGATCCAGCTCCGCGCGATGCGGCAGGAAATCGAAACAGGCCTGCGCCAGTTCCATCCGCCCTTCGCGCACCAGCCGCTTGTCCAGTTCGGCCTTCAACTGGTGCAGGTAGCGCACGTCGGACGCGGCATAGTCCTTCTGCGCGTCGGACAGCACCGGCCCGCCCCAGTCGCTCGACTGCTGCTGCTTGCTGATGTCCTGGCCCAGCAGTTCGCGCACCAGTTCCTTCAGGCCATGGCGGTCGGTGTAGGTGCGCACGAGGCGCGAGGCGATCTTGGTGCAATAGGCCGGCGCGGCCACGACGCCCAGATAATGCCGGATCGCCGCGATGTCGAACCGCCCGAAATGATAGAGCTTCAACCGCGCCGGATCGGCCAGCACGGCGCGCAGGTTGGGCGCGGCATAATCGCTGCCGGGATTGAAGCGCACCAGATGCTCGTCGCCCTTGCCGTCGCTGATCTGGACGACGCACAGCCGGTCGCGCGGGGTGATAAGGCCCATCGTTTCGGTATCGACGGCGATCGGCCCTGGCGCCAGCACGCCGGCGGGCAGGTCTTCTTCATGGAAATGAACGGTCATGGCTTTCCCCTTATGGCGAAACCGCCTGCGCCGCAATCGACGCTTTCGCCCGATGCCAACCGGCGACGAAACGCCCCTCCAGCGCGGCGAAATGCGCGGTCTACGCCCCACCTTTTCCAAGAAGAACGGATCATGATCTTCGCAGTGAAAATCATTCGCGCTGCCCTGAAAAGTTGTTATAGTGATTCCCAAACCCGCCTTTGCGGTGGATTCTGCATGTCATTCGCCCGACATGTTTGTCCGATTGGTCTTGGGGCGAAGCGAAAGTGACTAACAGGGCATGAGTTTTGACAGAGGTCGCCGCGGCGGGCGCGGCAAGGACAAGCGCGACGGTTTCGGCGACGACAATTTTTACGGCGGTGGCGACCGCGGCGGTTTCGGTGGTGATCGTGGCGGCTTCGGCGGCGGCTTCGGTGGTGATCGCGGCGGCTTCGGCGGCGGCGACCGTGGCGGCTTCGGTGGTGGCGGCGGCTTCGGCGGCGGCAACCGTGGCGGCGGCTTCGGTGGCGGCGGCTTCGGCGGCGGCGGCGGCGGTGGCCGCGGCATGCCCGCGCAGGTCGTCGGCGAAGGCAAGGGCGTCGTGAAGTTCTTCAACGGCCAGAAGGGCTTCGGCTTCATCGTCCGTGACGATGGTGGCGAAGACGTGTTCGTCCATATCAGCGCCGTCGAGCAGGCCGGCCTGACCGGCCTTGCCGAAGGTCAGCCGCTCGGCTTCACGCTGGTGGATCGCGGCGGCAAGGTGTCCGCCACGGACCTGGTGATCGACGGCGAACCCCTCCCCGTCACGGATCGCGCGCCCCGCGAACCCCGCGCCGGCGGCTTTGGCGACCGTCCGGAACGCGGCGGCTTCGGCGGCGGCGACCGTGGTCCCCAGCGCCAGCTGACCGGCGAACGCGCCAGCGGCACGGTCAAGTTCTTCAACGCGATGAAGGGCTTCGGCTTCATTCAGCGCGACGACGGCCAGCCGGACGCCTTCGTGCACATCAGCGCCGTCGAACGCGCAGGCATGGCCGCCCTCAATGAAGGCGACCGCCTCGACTTCGAACTGGAAGTCGATCGTCGCGGCAAATATGCGGCGGTGAACCTCCAGTCCAAGGCAGACTGAACCGCGCCGACATCATCCCTGTCACAAGGGAGAGGATCGAGAGGGTCGCCCGACAGGGCGGCCCTTTTTCGTTGCGGGCCAGCGTCGGACCGATAAACCTTCTCCGCATGGACCTGATCTTCACCAAGCGCGGCGGAAAATTCGACGAACTCGCCGTCCATCGTCCCGGCCGCGCGTCCGAAACGATCCAGTGTCCCAAGCAGGGGATCATCCCGCACGACATGGTCCACTATGCCGTCGAAAGCACGCTCGCGCACAGCGGCTTCCTCTCCCTCGTCCGGAACGGCGCGGCCGCGGACCTCACCACCATGGGTGGAGACAGCGAGGAAGCGATCGAGCGTCTGGTCGAAACCTTCCAGGCGGAGATGTGGGGCGGGCGCGTGCCGGCCGAAGAGCTGATCGCGACCTATGAACATGCTTGCGACGCGCGCGGCCATGGCGCGCTCCCCGTAGCGGTGGCCGACATAGACGCCATCCGCCTCCGCCTCGATGAACTGACCACCCAATGGTCGGCACTGGCCGTCAACGATGCGATGACCCTTTCATTCTAGGGGCCCCTTTCCTATTCGACGATCGCCTGATCCACCTGATCAATGGCTTGCCGCTCCCCCTTCTTCCCGCCACTTCATCCGCCTCCATGCGCGACAAGCGCGAGAAGCGTCGCGAGCGCGTCGGGGAAGCGTCGGTGAGGCGTGCGAGACGCGTCGCGGGCGCTTCGCGGGAGATTCGACGCATTTGCGTGGCATAACGGTGTGAACTTCGTAGGTTTGGGCGAATCGCCCCTGCGCTACACCCCGTCCTTCCGCATCTTCGCCCGTCGCGCGAAGATGTTGAGCACCTCCACCAGCGTCGAAAAGGCCATCGCCGCGTAGATATAGCCCTTGGGCACATGCACGCCGAAGCCGTCCGCGATCAGCACCGCGCCGATCATCAGCAGGAAGCCCAAGGCCAGCATCACCACCGTCGGGTTGCGCGCGATGAAGTTGGCGAGCGGATCGGCCGCGACCAGCATCACCGTCACCGCCACGATCACCGCGATGACCATCACGGCCAGATTATCCGTCATGCCCACCGCTGTCAGGATCGAATCGAGCGAGAAGATCATGTCCAGCACGATGATCTGCGCGATGGCGCTGCCGAAGCTGATCGCCGTCTTGCCGTCCTTGCCCAGCACATCGTCGCTGCCGTCCGGGTCGACATTATGGTGGATTTCCTTCGTCGCCTTCCAGATCAGGAACAGGCCGCCCGCGATCAGGATCAGGTCGCGCCAGGAAAACTGCGTCTCGAACGTCGGCGCGCCATGCATGTCCGGCGGTCCGCTGAAACCCAGGTCGATCACCGGCTGCGTCAGCCCCACCAGCCAGGCGATCATCGACAGCAGCACCAGCCGCATCCCCAGCGCCAGACCGATGCCGATCCGCCGCGCCTTGGGCTGCTGGGCTTCGGGCAGCTTGTTGGTCAGGATGGAAATGAAGACCAGATTGTCGATGCCCAGCACCACCTCCATCACGACCAGCGCGATCAGCGCGGCAAGGGCGGCGGGGTCGGTAAAGGCGGAAAGCAGGCTGTCCATATCGGTCCTCGGATGCCGGAAATCGACACGCGGCCGAAACGGAACCGAGACCTTCGGGTTCCGCCGGACATATTTTGTCACAGGACAACGTTATCATGCGGCGGCGGCCAGCGTCCTGCGGCTGGACGGGGGCCGTACAGTCCCCTAGCGAGGGGGCGCACCTTCCTTCCCGTCCCCTTAGCGAAAGGCGGCCCATGTCCAGAACGACCCTCACCCGTTTCCTGATCGAACAGCAACGGCAGGCCAACGCCCTGCCGGGCGAACTGCGCCTGCTGATCGAAACCGTGGCGCGCGCCTGCAAGACGATCAGCCATTCGGTGGGCAAGGGGGCGCTGGGCGAAGTGCTCGGCAGCCTCGACAGCGAAAATGTGCAGGGCGAGGTGCAGAAGAAGCTGGACGTCATCGCCAACGAACTGCTGCTCGACGCCAATGAATGGGGCGGGCATCTCGCGGCCATGGCGTCGGAGGAGATGGAAACCATCTATCCCATCCCCAACCGCTATCCCAAGGGCGAATATCTGATGCTGTTCGATCCGATCGACGGGTCGAGCAACATCGACGTCGACCTGTCGGTCGGCACCATCTTCTCGGTGCTCAAGGCACCGGAAGCGTGCGCCGGGCGCGACGTGACGGAAGAGGACTTCCTCCAGGACGGCCGGGCGCAGGTCGCCGCAGGCTACGCCATCTACGGGCCGCAGACGATCCTGGTGCTCAGCGTCGGCACCGGCGTCTATGAATTCACGCTAGACCGCGAAGTCGGCAGCTGGGTTATGACCGACGCCGACATGAAGATGCCGCAGGGCAAGTGCGAATTCGCGATCAACATGTCCAACCGCCGCCAATGGTCGCCGGCCATCGCCCGCTATATCGACGAACGCGTGCTGGGCGCGCAGGGACCGTGCGGCAAGGATTACAACATGCGCTGGACCGCGTCGATGGTGGCGGACGTGCACCGCATTCTCAAGCGCGGCGGCATCTTCATGTACCCTTACGATCATCGCACGCCCGGCAAGGCGAAGCTGCGCTTGATGTACGAAGCCAATCCGATGAGCTTCCTCATCGAACAGGCGGGCGGCGCGGCGACCGATGGCTTCATGCCCATCATGGACGTGCCCGCCAAAGGCCTGCACCAGCGGGTCGGCGTGGTGCTCGGCGACCGCGCGGAAGTGGAAGCAGTATTGGCCTATGGCCGGGAGGCGAGTGCGCTGGCGAGCTGAGGGCGAGAAAAATTGGGGGAGAGCGCGGGCGGCGCGCTCGATCCCCCAGCCATGCCGTGCCTGCCGGTCCGACCGGCGGCTCCTCTCCAGAAACTTGTTTTAGTGGCCCGGCATAGGCAGCGACTCTCTAGCCCAGTCGCGTGACAAAAAAAAGGCTGATCGCAAGATCAGCCTGAAAGTTTTAGGAGAGGATGCCTGAAAGGCACAATCTCTTTGCCCCGGGGCGGCTCGCGCTGCAAATGCGAAGGGCGAAAAGACGGTTGCACGAACTGCAATCGGCACCGCATCGGTCGCCCGGAAAGGAAATGTCAGGGCTTTGTCGATAGGGCGGCCGGATGCATGGATCGGCCGCCCCCCGCAGCGATAGAGTCGCTCATGTCGGCTATCGCCGCGACGTAGACGGGCTGCGCGCCCTCGCGATCCTGCCGGTGCTGTTGTTCCACGCCCATGTCCCCGGCTTTTCCGGTGGCTATATCGGCGTCGACATCTTCTTCGTGATCTCCGGTTTCCTCATCACCGGCATCATCGCGCGCGAAGTGGACGAAGGCCGCTTCTCGATCCTGCGCTTCTACGAACGCCGCTTCCGCCGCATCGTCCCGGCCCTCTCCGTGATGATGCTGGCGGTGCTGGCTGCGGCGGCCTGGCTCTACCTGCCCGGCGATCTGGAAGGCGTGCCCAGATCCGCGCTGGCGGCGACCCTCTTTGCCTCCAACCTGTGGTTCTTTACCGACACCGGCTATTTCGCGGGCGGCGCGGACGTGAAGCCACTGCTACACACCTGGTCGCTGGCGGTGGAGGAACAATATTATATCGGCTTTCCCGTCCTGCTGATGCTCGTCGCCCGCTACCGCCCCCGCTGGCGCAACGTGATCCTTGTGGCCGCGACATTGGCCTCGCTCGCTCTTGCCGCCGCGATGCAGCGCGACACCAGCGGCTTTACCTTCTACCTCCTGCCCGCCCGAGCATGGGAATTGCTGGTCGGCGCCCTCCTCGCCCTCCGCGTCGTCCCGCCCGTGTCCCGGCAGTGGATGCGTGAAGCGCTGGCGCTTGCCGGCTTCATCGCCATCGTAGCGGCCGTCCTCCTTTATGACAAAGACACCCTTTTTCCGGGCATCGGTGCGCTCCCACCCGTTCTGGGCGCAGCGGCGCTCATCCATTGCGCGCCCGCAACGCGCACGGGACGACTGTTGACGTTCCCGCCCTTGGTTGCAACGGGCCTGCTGTCCTACTCGCTTTATCTCTGGCACTGGCCGCTCATCGTGTTCACGGAATATGCGACCGACCTGCCCTTGTCGGGGACCGGCCGATGGATCGTCATCGGCGCGTCCTTCGCCTGCGCCTATCTGTCGTGGCGCTTCATCGAGCGGCCGTTCCGCGACAGCCGCACGGTGTCAGCAAAGACGATCTTGGCCATCAGCGGCGCGTCGGCAGCCTGCCTGTGCTGCCTGTCTCTCGCCCTGATGGCTGCAGGAGGATGGCCGGCGCGCTTCTCCCCCGCCGCGCTAACGCAGATGGCGGGTCGGGAGGATTTCAGCCCCGCGCGCAAACAATGCCATGACAGCTTCCTGCGCGACGCCAAGCCCTGCGTGCTGGGTGCCGCCATTCGGCCGGACGCGATGCTATGGGGCGACAGCCACGGCGTCGAACTCGCCTATGCGCTCTCGCTCCGCGCAAGGAGCCAAGGCCGCGCCATCATTGAACGCACGACCTCCAGCTGCCCGCCGGTGCTGGACTATGAGGCCCGCGATCCCCGTTGCGCGCAAGCCAATCGCGCCGCCTTTGCCGCCATCAAGGCCGAACCGGCCATCCATACCGTCTATCTTTCCGCTTTCTGGGCCAATGGCGATTTCGACGCGCCGACCTTTGTCGAGAAACTCGATCGCACGGCGAGGCTGCTGCGCGCGGCTGGTAAGAGAGTGACGATCATCGGTCCAGTGCCACCTCAGCCGTTCGACGTGCCCCGCCGCCTCGCGCATCTGGCGCAACATGGCCTTCTGGCCGAGGCCAAGGGCGTTTCCCGCGCTTTCGTGGATGCGCGAACGAGGCATTTGCGCGCGCTTTTCGGCCGGCTTCAGCGCGAGGGCGTCGATATCATCGACCCCGTTGCCGCGCTTTGCGACGCATGGATCTGTGCCATCGAGCGGGACGGCAAGCCGCTCTATTTCGACTCCCACCACCTGAGCGTCAGCGGTGCGAAAACCGTGATCGCCTATTCCGCCGCCAAGGCGTAGGTCGAGCGCCGCAGTTCGTCCGCCAGCGCGTCCGTAATATCGGCAATGACTTTCTGGACAAGCGGCAAGCCAGCGCCCGGCTCATCAAGCGACGAATCGAGATAGAGCGTGCGGTCGATCTCGATCTGGATGGCGTGGACTCGTTGTTCGGGCCGCCCGTGCCGCTCGATCACATGATCGCCGGCGTAGGGATGATTATGCGCGACCCGGAGGCCATGGGCCTGCGCCACATCGGCGGCAAGCGCGATCAGACGCGAGGAAGCGCTTCGCCCGAACCGGTCGCCGAAGATCATCGTGGCGGATCGCTGACCCGCTGCGGATGAGGGGATGGGCGGCATTGAATGAAGATCGATCAGGATGGCTTGCCCATGCGCATCCCGCGCAGCCAGCAGCGACTGCCGGATTGCGGCGTGATAGGGACGATGGATTTGCTCGATGCGGGCCCGCGCATCGTCCCAGTCCATCGGCTGCCGCCACAGCTCCGCAACACCCGGCAAGCGCCGGGGAAAGAGGCCGAGCCCGCCCCGCAGCTTGGCGCTGCTCTGCACCGCAGCACCCCGCGGCATGTCCGCGATCATCGCCGGATCGATCTCGCGCTCGTTGCGGTTGAGATCGATGAGCGCACGCGCGGTCCGCGCGACCAGAACATTGCACCCGCGTTCGATCAGCGGATGCGTGATCAAGTCCACCCACCGGTCTTCAAGCCGCCGAAGCGTCGCAAGATCGACCCGGGCGCTCGCCAGCAATGCTTCGGAATAATCCCGCCCCGCATGTGGCACCGAAAATATCACCGGGCAGCGCGGCGTCATCGCGCCATAGAGGTCGAATGCCGGCTCGCCCACCATCGGCATTTGCGGCGCGGGATGATCCACCATGTCTTTCTTCATCAAGGCGCCAAAAATCATCTGCTCGGCTGGATAATATTTACACCTTGTCGCATATAAGGCGGCTGCGCGCCACCCGGTCCGGCGCGAGCGATCGGCGGCGCGGCCGAAGGTGAAGTGGGGCGATGATCCGCATATTATTGGCTGAAGATGACGAAAGCATGCGCACCTACCTGGCGCGCGCGCTGGAAAAGTCGGGTTATGATGTCGTGTCGGTCGGCACCGGTATGGAAGCGGTGCCGCATATCGAGGCGGACCGGTTCGACCTGTTGCTGACGGACATCGTCATGCCTGAAATGGACGGGATCGAACTGGCCCAGCACGCCGCCCAGGTCGCACCCGACATGCGAATCATGTTCATCACGGGCTTCGCAGCCGTGACGCTGAAAGCCGGCAAGGCAGTACCGCAGGCTAAGGTGCTGTCGAAGCCCTTCCATCTGCGCGATCTGGTGCTGGAGGTCGAACGCATGTTCGACAAAGAAAGTCTTTCCGGGCTGAACTGACGGGAGCCCGCCATCAGTCGGGCACGACTTCCTCGCTGCCCGGCGCTGGCTCCAGCGGAACACCCGCCATGGCGGCGTTGAACCGCTCCCGGTCCAGCCCCTTTTCCCATGCCGACACCACGATGGTCGCAACCGCGTTGCCGATGAAGTTGGTCAGGCTGCGACATTCGCTCATGAACCGGTCGACGCCCAGTATCAGCGTCATGCCTGCGACCGGGACGGACGGCACGATCGACAGGGTCGCCGCCAGCGTGATGAAGCCCGCCCCGGTGACGCCCGCCGCGCCCTTGGACGAGATCATCGCGACCAGCAGCAGCAGGATCTGCTCCTCCAGACTGAGGTGAACGTTGCACGCCTGCGCGATGAACAGCGCGGCCAGCGTCATATAGATATTCGTTCCGTCGAGATTGAAGCTGTAGCCCGTCGGGACGACCAGTCCGACGACCGACTTGCGGCACCCGGCCCGCTCCATCTTCTCGATCAGGCTCGGCAGCGCGGCCTCGGACGAGGACGTGCCGAGCACCAGCAGCAGTTCCGCCCTCAGATAGCGGATGAGGTGAAGGATGTTGAACCCGACGAACCATCCCACCGCGCCCAGGACTACCAGCACGAACAACAGCGAGGTCAGATAGAAAGTGGCGACCAGGCCAGCCAGGTTGGCGAGCGTGCCGACGCCATATTCGGCGATCGTGAACGCCATCGCGCCGAAGGCCCCGATCGGTGCCGCCTTCATCAGGAAGCCCACCAGCTTGAACACGGCATGGCTCGCCGATTCGAGCACCGTCAGCAGCGGCGCGGCCTTGTCCCCGATCATGGTCAGCGCGATCCCGAACAGGATGGCGACGAACAGAACCTGAAGGATGTTGCCGTCCGCGACCGCCGACACCATGGTCGAAGGGATGATGCTCATCAGGAAGCCCGTCAGGGTGCGCTCATGCGCCTGGTGCGCGTAATCGGCGACCTTGCCGGCATCCAGCGTCGCGGGATCGATGTTGAGGCCTGCCCCTGGCTGCACCAGATTGGCGATGATGAGGCCGACGATCAGCGCGAGCGTGGAGAAGGTCAGGAAATAGCCGAACGCCTTGGCCGCCACCCGGCCGATCGCGCCCAATTCCTTCATTCCGGCGATGCCGGTGACGATGGTCAGGAAGATGACCGGCGCGATAATCATTTTCACCAGCTTGATGAAGGCTTCGCCCAAAGGCTTGAGCTGACGCCCCGCGTCCGGCCAGAAATGGCCGATCAATACGCCCAGGGCGATCGCGGTCAGAACCTGGACATAGAGCTGACGGTAGAAAGGAAGGCGTGGCGCCGTCTGGATCGGCGAGGATGTCGATGGCAGCATGTGGCGGAAGCGTCCTCTGTTTGCGTCGCAGCATATGATCGGCCCCCGCGCTGTCCAGAAGAATGTGGGGGCCGGGTATTTTCCCGCTTGCGTGCCGTCCCGCCCCCCGCTATTGGCCCCCTCCACAGTGGGCGTGTAGCTCAGTGGTAGAGCACTGTGTTGACATCGCAGGGGTCGCAAGTTCAATCCTTGCCACGCCCACCATAAAAAACCCCGCCAACTCAACGAGTTGGCGGGGTTTTTTTGTTTGCCTGTGGCCGGACGCCGGTTGACCCCAGCCACCGGCTTTTTCGGCAAATTTTGGGCAACTCATCCCCCTCTTTCGGCAAGTTCTGGGCATGCGAATTGCGGACGGTCGCAGCCATCTCCCGAGTCGTCGACGCCATTGAGACCACCTGTGGGTGTCGCAGGCAACGTCCCTTCGCTGCCGCCCGAACAGACCGGTATGGCAGCGTCGCGCAGGCCGGATTTGAACCGCCGGAGCGTTTTCACAGATTGCCGACGCGCCTTCACGCAGCGAAGCGCCTCAAGGGCCCGGGGTCCGCCTGAGATGGTGATCAGCTGCTTTGCGCATCGCGATAATGCGTCCTCGCTCCGACCTAGCCTGTGGCGAGCTGGCCCCCGCGATGCGCGCAATCTCAATCAGACCTGGCGCTTCGCCTTTCCCGCACACGGTTAGACCCGTCCGGCGCGAGCAGGCGACAAAGAATAAAGGAAACCAAGATGCTAGCCATCCGTACCCGTGGGAAACACGGCATCTACTACATTCGAGGCTCAGTGGCACTCGGCAAGAAGAAGATCATCGTCAAGGAATTCAGCACAGGAACCAGCGACCGAGACGCCGCAGCCTATCTGATGGCTGAACATGAAACCAAGCTGCGTCACCAGCTGATGTTCGGTCCAGCCGCTCTCGTCGCGCAGGGAAGCATCGCCCAAGCCTTTGACAGCTACCTGACGAAGGCAAAGCCCCCATGTGCGTCCGACATCCTGCGTATCGGCAAGCTCAACGGCCTGATCGGCGACTTCAGCCTGCGCGAGCCCAAGCAGGCTTGGGAGCATTTTCGCCGCGCCTATCTGACCGGCCATGATCCGGCGGGCCAGGACCGCTATCGCGCCGTGTTTCAGGCGGCGATCAATGTCTATCATGAGTTGCATGATTTCCCGCCCCTGCGGATAAAGGCCATACCCTTCAACAATGAGCGAGTGCGCTTCCTCAGCAAGGAAGACCGCGACAGGCTGATCGCAGCCTATTCGCCTCACATCCAGCCGATCATCACCATGCTTGCCTTCCACGGCCCTCGCATCCAGACCGCATTGCAGTTGCAGTGGGGTGTCGAGGGCGTCGACATGCACGAGGGATCAATCCGGCTCAATCACACAAAGAATGCGATCACCCGGTCCGTGCCGATGCATCCCCGCGTCATGGACGTGCTGCGCCCGATCTGGGATAGGCAGGGACAGCCCACAAAAGAGCATGTTTTCCTCAATCGGTTCGGCAAACCCTATCAAGACACCCGCAAGGCTACGATACCGGGAGGCAACCCGATCAAGACCCAGCACGCCACCGCCTGCAAGCGTGCGGGCATAGAGGATTTCACCGTCCACGACTGGCGTCATCACTGGGCCTCGCACTGCGTGATGGCTGGTATCGACCTCATCACCATCATGAACATGGGAGGTTGGAAATCCTTGAGAATGGTCCAGCGCTACTCAAGCGTCAGCGTTGACCACATGCGTGCGTCCATCAACAGGCTAAGCTAGATCAGCCGTCCGAGGGGGATCTGGCCGATAGCTGACCATGTTCCGACTGCGGGACGCTACAAAACAAAGGATAAATGGCTCGATCCGGCACATCTGCGCCTCGCAGAGCCGGATCGGATCACCCATTCCGACCAATCCGTGTGCCGCCATTGATACAGTCGGCCCTTCTGCTGCGTCTATTTGCCCGGCCCCGAAGTCAGGCGTTGTCGGCAAGGTACGACACGAACGCAACTTATCTTCTCACTGCTGCTTGCCGTTTCGCGACGAACCTCTCCAACCCGGCAACCGGCACCAACGTCATGGCGCCCACCTTGACGATCTCGATCTCACCCGCAGCGATAAGGTCATCGAGCTTGGATCGCCCGATGCCGGTGATCCGACAGGCATCCTTGATCCGCACGGTTATGGCTGGCGGGCGGGGGCCCAATGTCATTGCTCGTCCTCCTTCTGGCTGGGCTCCGGGAGCCTGTCCTGCCGGCTGATGCGTTCGAGCCGCCGCTCGACCAGCTCCATGAACCGCTGGTAGCGCAGCCGCCCAAGCTGCGCGGTGTCGGGATCGAACGCGGGCTGATGGGCGACCAGGGTCAGCTGGTGCTGGATGAAGATGCCCAGCATCTCGGTGAGCGCGTCGACCTTGCGCTCGGCCCGTTCGGCGGCGCGGCTTTGCCGGTCGAGCCGTGGCCCGAAGCGCTGGTCGAGCTCATGGCCGGCCTTGCGCTCCAGCCAAGCGGTAAGCGCGTCGGTCAGGATCGCGGTCTTGGACGCACCGGGGGCTTGGGTGAGCGCATCCAGCTTCTCAGACAGCGCATCGGGCAGATAGAATTGATGGCGGGTCTTGAACGTCTTCATGGGGGCTTGTCCTTCGCTCCCATGATCGCGCCAGCGGCCGGCGGTGGACAGTCCCTCTCCGGTGCCAATGGAGGCAACCCGGATCAGCCGATCCCGAGCCCCCGCGCCCGCCCGCCCATGGTCCAGCTGATGCCCTCGCTCCGCATGATGCCGGAGACCGACTTGCCCACCGCCCGCTCGAGCACCGGCCGCCAAGGCACGAGGCTGAACTCGCGGGAATGCTCGATCAGGGCATAGCGCCGGTCACCCACCTAGGCCGCACCGCGGTATGTGCCTTCGATCCGCTCTCCCATGTAGGTGGGTCTATGGGCCAGCCCCGTCCCCTGCTTCGTGGCTGTGATGGCGCGGCTGAGCTCGCGCTGCTGGAGCAGCTGAGGCATGTTGCGGCGATAGCGGATCGTCCCCTCCTCGCTGTCGGCCAGCTGCTGCTCGACCAGCCATTGCCGCCGCTGCTGCAGCGCCCCTCGCACCTCCGCGCCAAAGCCGCGCTGCAAGGGCTCGGGTGTGGCGGCGGTCAGTTGGCGATCAAGCCAGGTCTCGCCATCATGGGCGGGCAACTGCTCGAGCGGCTTGTGCGACAGCGTCTCGATTGTCACCGGCAGGCGCTGGCCCTGCCGCTGCTCATGTTCACGCGCATGGGCGAGGTGATCGGGTTCGATCGTCCATGTTCCATCCACCTGCCGCTCGGGCTTGCCGATGGAGCGGCGCATGGCCTCGAGCCTGCGGACATGAGCCTGTGCCTGCTCTTCGCTGATGGCGGGATCGTGGCGAAGGTGGATGTCCACACTGTAGCGCCCATCATGGGCGCCAGCGACAGCGGCGATGGTGCGATCCACCTCGCGCAGCTCGATAGGCCGGGGCGAGAGGCGCAGGATCGATCCCTTGGCGTGAGGCGTCCGATCCTCGCCGATGTCGACATAGTGGCTGCGGCCATCCACCCCGTCGACGATGAGGTAGCGGCGATCCCGATGCTCGTCCGAAAGGCCGGTCGCCACCAGCCGACCGACGATCGGCTCTGCGGCCGGCTCATGGGGATCATAAACCGAGTGGTCCTGCGGCGGCCGGGCGATGCCCGCCTCGCGCAGTTCGCGATTGAGGGTGCGGGTGATGTCGCCGCGCTCGCCCAGGCGGCGCAGCGTCGACTCGAGCTCGGGGGCCAGCGTCCAGCTGCCGTCCTTCGCCTCGGCGGCAAGATCGAGCCGCTCGAGCGTCCGCAGCCGGCGCATGCGCAGGGCATGCTCTTGGCTGTCGCGACTGGTGAGCATCAGCTTGCCCTCGCCATCGGCTTCGCGCACGAGCTGGCGATCGATGCCGGTGAAGCGCTCTAGTGTCGTCTCACGCTCGCGGGCGGCCATGATCTCTTGGTCTGTTCGGGGACCAAGGTCGAGGTTCACGAGTTCGGCCGCACGGGTGCGCAGGCCCTGGGTCAGATAGTCGCGGGCGATGACGAGGTCTTTTCCCTTCTCGTCGACGCCGCGCAGCATGATGTGGCTATGAGGATGGCCGGTGTTGGAGTGATCGACCGCCACCCAGTCGAGCTTGGTTCCCAGGTCACTCTCCGCCTGGCTCATCAGACGGCGGACCAGGGGCTTCAGGTCCTCATACTCCCCGCCATCCTCGGGCGCGACGATGAAGCGGAACTGGTGGCGATCGCCCTGCCCGCGCTCGAGGAAGCTTGCCATCGGCACGATCCTCGACGGAGCCATAGAGCGCCGCGCTCGCCTGTCCGCGTGACGCCATCACGCTGCAGGTAGCGCAGGTGCGCGGCGGCGGCCATGCCCTTGCCGCCCAGCTTCACGATCCGCGCCTTCACCACCACGCGGCGCACGCGAAGGCTGGCGAAGCGATCCGAGGCACCGAGCACCCGCCCCACGCTCGAGCCGCGCCCGATGGCGGCGCCGGTGAAGCGGCGTCCTCGCGCGCTGCCGGCGCTCCCCAAGCGACGCGCGCGAGCGAGCCTGCCGGTGACGCCGCGATCGGCACCGACATGACCGAGCCAGAGTTCGAAATCATTCTCACCGGGCATGGCCTGATCCTTCCTGTCGCATGGCGGACAGGAAGGATGGGCAAGGCCCGTGGGCCAGTTCAAGGGCCTCCACCGCCGAGCACGGAGAGCCGACCTTCCCAGCCAGCATGGAGGTAAGGCGTTGGCCATGCCTCCATCCCAAAGCCTGTGCAGACGCCAATCCCGGCCTCTCCTGGAGGCAGGGCTTTAATCTTGCCGTCCCCTCTCTTCCTTCCTGCTCCCCTTGACGCTTAAAAAAGGGGAGAGACGACGCCGACCGACACCGCCTCGCCCCGCGGAATGGGCTTCGTTCAGTGCGCATGGAGCATCGCATTCCGCGCCCTGACCAGCGACCGAAACTGCCGGCACCCCATCTTCCCGTGCGCCTGGCCATCGCCATCCACGAGCATGATGGCGCAGAACCAATTTCCGTCGAGCCGGACCGCAGATCGCTATCCGATCGAGTTCCAAATCCTCGTCGTCGGCTCTTTCGTAAGCGCCGATCCAGCGCTCTTGCGCCCGTGCATCCCAGGGAAATCCGTCTCCTCAGCCTCAAGAAACCGATGCGCCAATGCCTCTCCGGCACCGCATCCAAATTCCAGTTCGAGGCCATAAACGGGCGCCGCCATCACGCTTTCCACGACATTGGCCGACGCCGTTCCAATGCTCTAAGACATGTCCATTGTGACCTTCAACGCTTGCGTTCTAACCATCAAAAACGGCGTTAAAGAGATGGGTGGCGGAGAGGCTGTCAGGGCCTAGGAGCGAAGCGCCGCGAAGCGGACGTGGGGGGAACCGATTTTCGTAGAATATTGGGGGGCGCCCGCGGGCCTTGATAGCCATTTCGCCAGCCGTCATGCTGGGTCTGTCGAGACGAGCTTCCTCCCTCCCCTGCATGCACGACATTGCGTCAGTCCGCCTGCGACAGTGCGACGAACAGTGTCGACGCTGCGGAAGAATTGCTCTTCATCGAGCCGACCGGCTGCACATCCCTGCGCACCGCGAAGATGGATGGCGGTGGTTCTGCCTTCGTTGGCGAAGGCAGGGCGCCGGTCGGCGATGGCGCGACGCTGGCGAGATAACCCACCGTCTCGCAAGGCAGGCTGCTACGTCCGGCGAGGTAATCCGCATAGCGTGCAGGACCGGTATTATAGGCTGCGAACAGGCCGGGGTAGCCGAAGCGATCATACATTAGGCGGAGATAGAATGTGCCGGCGAGAATGTTGTCGCGTGGGTCGTCGGGATCATTGCCGAGACCCAGCCGCGCCCGTATCTCGAGCCAGGTCGCGGGCATGATCTGCATGAGACCCATCGCGCCGGCGGATGAGCGTATCGGGCGGCCATTATGGCGTGTCCGGCCGCCGCTCTCGGCCCGCATGACCCGTTCGATACACAAGGCTTGCACGCCGAATCGCGTGACGCCTCGCGGATATAGGGCTGCCAGTCGGCGACCGTTTCGGCCCGGGCCGGAGCGACCAGGGCAAGCGTCATGGCTGTGGCAAGTTGCGTCAACCGCGCCACAGCAGCCGCGCCTTTCCGATCACGTCGTTGCCCTCGATCGGATCGAAATAGCGGCCGTCGAACGATGCGGGATGGTCCATCAGCAGGAAGAGCTGGCGCCCGCGCAAAGTTACACAGCCGCGCCAGGACGGCATGGCGCGGCCCGTCGCATCGGCATTTTGGCGCCCGGCGACCCTGCGCCCGTTGACGAATATACGCTGTCCAAGCGCACAGACTTGATCGCCTGCATAGGCTGCGACCCGCTTCACCAGGGGCACGTTCGCGGGAAGATAGCGGCGGGTCGCCGCCAGCCTGCGATAGGGTTGCGGCAGGCGCGCGACGACCATGTCACCGGGTTCCGCCCACATGCCGGGCGTGACCAGATAGAGGCCGATCGGCGCGCTGGCGGTCGCGTTCCAGACCAAGCGCGGCGTCGGCGGCAGCGCAGCGGAGAGTAGCATGAGGCCGACGCCTGCGCCGGCAATGGCGAAGCGTCGGCGAAGATCGATGCGTCTCTTCTTCTCGGCCCGGAGCGCTTCGCCCCAGGCGAGCAGGGGCGCGTCGTCGGCGCCGCGGGAGCGCGCGGTCATTGTCCGAGCTCCCGTGCGCTACGCTCGTCCGACCAGGCGTCGAGATCGTCGATATGATATTGGACGTAGCGGCTGTGGCGGCGAAAGACCGGCCCTTTGCCGTCGCGGCGCAGGCGCTTGAGCAGTCGGCTCGACAGTTTAAGATAGGCGGCTGCCTGGTCGGTATTGAGGAAAGGCGAACCGCGCTTGGCGCGATTGGCCCGGGTGATGTCGTCATCGCTGTCCATGTGCCTGATATCCTGTCGCAGCGATCGCAACCGCGCGATCGAGGCACCCGGGATGGAGACGAGGACACCGGGCCGGGAGTGTCGAAAAACGGCAGGCGCTTTTCGACACCCCTCGAGTATTCCTATTCAGCCCGGCGTATCCTCATTAGCCATGGGGACGATCGATTCGCCCGATCACATCCGAGAATGTGTGTTTCGCTGAGGATGATCGGCGGGTCGCCATGGTCTGCCGTTGCGATTTGCATGACTTCAAGGAAGGGAGTGAATGCCCCGCGCCCGGAACGGCGCGGGGCGTCGCGGGTCAGCGCGACCAGATGAGCTTGTGCTCGCCATTATCCCCTTGGGTAAGGGTTGCGTAGATCGGCGCCGGGAAGGATGGATCATCGAGCTTGAGGCTCAAATATTCAGCCCCGGTCTCGCGCGCCGCCTTGGTCCAGCCAGCGCCGAACTCGACGTTGCCGGCGCTGACCCGGTGGTCGGGTGCCTTGTCATGCTCGCGCTCTACCGGCCGAATGCTGGCCTTGACGCGAAGGGTGAGCGTGCGAATTCACCGTTGTAGACGCCGTCCTCGTTGCGGGTGAAGCTGCCAATCTGTGCCATGAGAAGTTCCCTTCGATTGCTCGAACGCCGCCCCATGCGGCCTCGATGGCGGTCGACAGGGCGACGGCCGGCCGCCGCGCATCCAAGGGACCAAAGCGCCAGCGGAGGACGGCCCGAAGCCGGCTTTCTTGGTTCGCGAGGAAGCCCGACAGGGCGGGGAAGAAGGCCGGCGAAGCCGTTGCGCGGACAAGGCCCGCAGGCGCCAGACCCGCCATGAAGAGAGGCTGTATGGGACGCGATCGCTGCGACGTTAAGCGGAACACAGGCCAAGATAGGCGGATGCCGGCAGTGATGCAGGTGGGGAATGGCAGGCTCCGCATATCGCTTCTTCGCGCCGACCTGGCTCCGCCGCTGCTGAATTTCCAAAGCCCCTGATTCGGGCCAGGACGGCAACGGAATTCGGCCATCCGACTGGGTTGAGCGGCGTCCGCACGTCCATGACGGGAAGGAGAATGCCGCGCTTGCGCACGGTCGGCACGTTAAGGTTCGCGCGCTCGTGTATTTCCGTTTCCTCACCCTTGCGGCGGGTGCTGCGGCGTGATCATTTTGGCATGGCCTGTCCTCCAGCCACCCCAAAAAGGCACAAAGCCTCCCCGCGAAGGCGGGGATGGGCGGCGAACCGCGACCAAAAGGCCAAGCACAAGCGGGCGAGGACACCGAAGGGCGGAACCTGGAGTGGAGCACTCCGCAGGGGTTGGCCTCGGCTGCGACGGGCCTAGCCGGGAGCGCCACCCGCACTTGCCGTAAGGGAGAGGCTCCAAAGCAAGCGCCGCCGCGCACGCGCGGCTTCCTTGTCCCGCCGGCGATCGAAACCACCAGGCCGAGACCCCGAACGGGGGTCGGAAAGGAAGCCATGGCCATCGCGAACCAAAGAGCGCGGTCGCGCGGACGCAAGGCGGGGCCCCGTCCCTCCTTCCGAACCGAAAAGGACTGATGCCAAATGAAGCTAGCAGTCGTCGAAGAGCTGCGGATTCCTGCGGCTTTCGGCCGCAACAGGCGCGAGGACTATATCGCAAATATATGCGGAATATCCGCAAACCGCCTCCGAACAGGGGGATTTTGCTTTCCTTTCGCCGCGTTGGACAAGGTGTCGCGCAGCAATCCAGGGCTCTGCATGGCCTGCTGTCCTGCTGACCCTGTTTGTCGCGCTGGTGGGCTTTCGGATGCTGATGGGACAAGCTTTGCCGGCGCGCGACATGGTTGGCGGGGCAATCAAGATCGGAGCCGTGCTGGCGCTAGCGTCGAGTTGGCCGGCTTGGCGCGTGGTAGGTTACGATCTTGTGCTCGATGGGCCGGCGGAAGTCGCGCACTCCGTTGTGCAGGCGTCGGGCATCGCCGGCCCGGGCGAGCCTGTGCGTGACCGCTTGCAGCAGGTCGACGAGATGCTTGTGGCATTGACCCTGCTCGGCACCGGACGCGCCAACAATCCGGCGATCGACGGTAACGATCCGGGCCCAGCCTTCAGATCGATCGCGCTGCCGGATGAGGCCGGCTATGCTTGGGGTCGGGTGCTGTTCCTTGCTGGCGCGATCGGACCCTTTGCGATCCTGCGCTTCGGCGCAGGCCTGCTGCTGGCGTTGGCCCCGCTAGTAGCCGGCCTGCTGCTGTTCGGAGGCACGCGGGCCATATTTATAGGTTGGGCGCGCGGCCTCGTCTTCTGCGCGCTCGGCAGCCTAGTGCTTACCGTAGCGCAGGCGGCGCAAGTCGTCATTATGCTGCCATGGGCGAGCGACGTCGTCGCGCAACGCGCCGCGAATGGTTTCACTCCGTCGGCGCCTACCGAGTTGTTGACAATGTCGTTAGCTTTCGCGGGGCTGATGGCTGGCATGCTTTTCCTGATGTCGCGGGTCGCCTTTCAAGGACATGATTGGGCGCTGCAGATATTGCCGATCGACGGCCTTGGGCGGACAGCTGGCAGCGATCGGACGATTGACAGCCCAATAACGCCGATGACGGTGCCTAGCGCGCATGGCCAGTCGCGGGCGGCGCAGGTTAGCGAAGTCATGGCGGCGACACTTCGGCGCGAGGATTGGGAAAATACGCATGTGGTGCGCCGATCGGTCGAACACAGCCGACACCTACCTGATCAAGCGACGGCAGCGACGGTCGCGATAGAACAGACGATGTTAGGCAACAGCTTTCGTAGCAGGAGGCACCGGGGGGCGTCGATGTCGAGTGAGATAAGGGACGGCAGGGCATGAACGACCCCGGGCAGAAGCTGAGCAGCTATCTGGGAACGGCCGAAAGCTGGGCCACGGACCGCGAAGCGCAGCGGCGCCGGTCGCTGCGAATCGCTTGGCTAATCGCCGGGGTGGCGACCGCGACCGCCCTGGTGGAAGGGGTCGCGATCATTGCTTTGGCGCCGCTCAAGACCATTGAGCCCTACACATTGCTCGTCGATCGCCAGACCGGCTATGTCCAGGCGCTGAAGCCGCTCGACCAGGAGGTGGTCGCACCCGACCGCGCGCTGACCCGGTCATTTCTGGCGCAATATGTGCTGTCCCGCGAAGGCTTCGACGTCGATAGCCTGAAGAACGACTATCGCAAGGTAGCGTTGTGGTCAGCAGGCGACGCGCGGGCGCGCTATATCGCGCAGATGCAGGCGACCAACTCGTCAAGCCCGCTCGCGACTTTGCCGCGCCGTGCGGTGGTGACGGCGGAGGTGCGCGGCATTTCCTCGCTCGGCCCATCGACAGCACTGGTGCGCTTCGTCACTGTGCGCACTGATCCGGGCGGGCGGGCGCATGAACCGCAGCCCTGGCAGGCGGTGATCAGTTACCGCTTTTCGAGCGCGGGGATGAGTGCGGGCGACCGGCTCGACAACCCCCTCGGATTCCAAGTGGTGCGCTATCGCCGCGACGCTGAAATCCCGCCGCGCATCGAGACGGCACCAGTCCAGGTCGCACCCAATCCGGCGGTCTCGCGGCCGGTCGCGGTGCGTCCCTCGCCGAGGCGGCCAGAGGTCGAGCAGTGAGCGGGCGAATTGTGATAATGCTGCTGGCGGTCGGGGCCGCCTTGTTCTGGGATGAGCCCGCACCGGCCCAATTGCGGGATGTAGTGGGCCGCTATCAAATGAAGGGCGACATGGCCCTGAGGCCGACGGCTCTATCGGACGATGGAGAGAAGACGTATATCGAATGGCGTCCCGACCAGCCATTACCCGCTGTCTTTGCGATCGACGCGCGCGGCCGGGAGGAGATGGTCGACGGCTATATGCGCGGCAGCATCTTCACCATCGACCGGATCTACTCGCGGCTGCGCTTCCGCATAGACAAGGCCGAAGTGACCGTGCGCAGGATGGCACAAGGCGAGGCACGGTAAAGATGATTGACCAGCCAGAATCACGCCCGGCCCAAAACATCCGTCCCCGCGTGGGCGTCCCACGCAACAGCACGGGCGTCTGGGTTTTCGGCATCGCGCTCGCGCTTCTGGCAATCTCGCTGTTCGTACTGCTGGAGAGCCGGCGAGCGACGCTGAGCACGCCGACGATCACCGCGAGTTATGCCGAAGGCGACCAGATCATGTCTCCACCGCCGATTGTAGTCACCCCGGAATATAGCGATCCGTACCCGCCCGTCCCCGCCTTTATGAACGCGCCTTCGCAGGCGCGCGTAGCCCGTCAGCCCCCGCTCGCCATCCAGCGCGTCCGCCCCGCACGCGAGCAATTCGATCCCGACATGATGCCGACTCGCGACGCGCAGATGACGCCCCAACCGCAGCCCATGCCGTCTTCAGCGCCCGACACCGGCGCCGCAGCGCTCGGCCTGGTCGCGTCCGCGCCTGCGGGCGAGCGGGTGTTGGCGAGGCACTTTTCGAATCCAGGAACGACAGTGCCTCAGGGCACCGTGATCCAGGCGGTGCTTGAAAGCGCTTTGGATTCGACGCGGCCGGGCTTTGCCCGCGCGATCATCTCACGCGACGTCTACGGTTTTGATGGGGCCAGGGTGCTGATTCCGCGAGGCAGCCGGCTGATAGGCGACTATAAGGCGGACCTGCAGCCGGGGCAGAAGCGCGCCCTGATCCAGTGGCAGCGGCTGATGCGTCCAGATGGTGTGCTGGTAAACCTTGATTCTCCCTCCGCCGACCCACTCGGCCGCGCCGGCGTTGAGGGGAAGGTCGATTCGCACTTCGTCGAGCGGTTTGGCGGATCTATCCTGCAATCGGCGCTGAACGTCGGCACGCAGATCGCGATCAATCGTGCCTCAGACGGCAATGTGATCTACGCTGTGCCGCTGCAAGGCCAAATGGCGCCACAAATCGGATCGGAAAAGGTGCAGCCCACCGTCAAAGTCAAACAGGGCACGAGCGTTTCGGTATTCGTAGCGCGTGACCTGGACTTCACCGACGTATCGCCATGATCAGCGGGGGAGCGAACGTCTATCTCGAAACCTGTCTTGCGCCGCTACACCAGCATCTTGCCCATGATGATGTGACCGACATCTACATCAATAGGCCAGGCGAATTGTGGCGCGAGACACTGGGTGGGTCGATTGAGCGGATCGACGCACCTGAACTGACGCAGGAACTGCTGCTGCGGTTGGCGCGGCAGGTCGCAGCGGTAACCGCGCAGGGGATCAACCGCGAATATCCGATCCTGTCGGCAGCGCTGCCCAGTGGCGAGCGCGTGCAGATAATCATCCCGCCTGCGACCCGGGGCGAGATTGCTATCGCCATTCGTAAACATGGCATGGCGGCGCTGAGACTTGAAGATTATGAGGCGCGGGGCGCGTTTGATGGGGTCCTCATAGCAGGCGACAAGCCCGAAATAAGACCAGCTGCAACAAGTGAATTGCATCCCATGACGATATTACGCGACGCGGTGCTGGCCCGGCGCAATATATTGATCTCAGGCGGCACATCGTCGGGCAAGACCACCTTCCTTAACGCACTGTTGCAGGAGGTTCCGCCGGATGAGCGACTGGTGTTGATCGAGGACACGCCCGAACTGATGATAACCCACGCTAATGCTGTTGGTCTCGTGACGCCGCGATCGGCACTTGGCGAAGCTGCAGTCGGTGCCGATGATCTGCTGATTGCGTCGTTGCGGATGCGGCCTGACCGCATCATCCTGGGCGAAATCCGGGGAGCAGAGGCAGTTACCTTCCTACGCGCGGTCAACACCGGACATCCTGGATCATTGACCAGCATCCATGCGGATTCGCCTACCCGCGCGATCGACCAGCTTGCGCTACTGGTGCTGCAGACAGGCATCCATATGCGCTGGGACGATGTGATAACCTATATTCGCCGCTCGCTCGACCTGGTCGTGCAGCTTAAGCGCGACGCGCGAGGGCGGCGCGTCGACGAGATTATGTCGTGTGTTACAGCGATTTGAGGCCGGTGGTCTAACCCGAGGTTAACTAGGCCGAAGCTAGTATTCGGTGAACCGCGCTCCATATTTCCGCTGCCCTCGGGTCAATTCCTTGAGACACTTAAATCCGCTTCGCATTCACCACTATAGGCAACGCGCCTGATGCGGTGAGGTGAAGCTATCAACGGCATGCGGTTCTTGTACTACTTCCTGCAAGCCCAAACACATGCGGAACTAGCAGTATGCGCCAGGTCATCCGTACCTTGATCTGTGCGCCAGCGCTTGAACGAGCGCAACGCCGACCTTGCCGCTGGCGCGATGACGCTGGTCCAGAGCCGCTGCCGGCTATGGGTATGGAGCAGTTTCGGCTAACGCGGCCTTCCAGCCTCTCCGCGAGCTAGGTTTCGTGGACAAAGGTTGACAGCAGGATCGGGCGTTGATTCAAGGCTGCCTTTTGGAGGTGGCGTTGGGCGAGCGTATTGGGCTGACGGAGGACGAGTGGGGGATCATCGGCACATTACTGC
>NZ_JBHTLS010000121.1:0-56340 GCF_042678845.1 Sphingobium olei
GTCCCGAAGGTCCTGTGAAAGTGTTCGCGCCATCCATACTGGCCTCCTCCAACCAGCAGGAAGCGTGAATCACATCAGCACGGACAAGGGAATCCCCAATGATTCAATTCGTGTGGAAACCGCTCTAGAACCGCAAAGCAAGATCGGCGGCCCCGCGCAGCGCATGGAGCAGGCAGGTCAGCTTGCCGACCGCGCCGAGCTTCACCGCGAGATCGCGCGGGAGAATGGCGAACGCATCATCGCCGATCCCGGAATCGCGTTGAATGCGATCACGCATCAACAAGCGACGTTCACCAACCGCGACCTTGCGATGTTCGTCCACCGGCATAGCGACGGCAAGGAACAGTATGACCGGGCGATGAGTGCCGTTCGTGCCTCGCCCGACCTGATCGCGCTGGGCAAGGACGGACGCGGCGATGATCGGTTCACCTCGCGCGACATGATCGAGACCGAACAGCGGATGAGCCGTGCAGCAGAACGGCTTGCGATGGAACGGAGCGATGGTCTCCCGGCGGCAGCGACCTACGCCATTCGCGCCGCCGGGAGTGAAGGTCTTGTTCTGGGAGCAGAGCAAGAATCCGCGCTGCGCCATATAACGGTCGGGCGCGGATTGTCACTGGTGCTGGGCTATGCCGGGACCGGCAAAAGCGCCGTGCTGGGCGTGGCGCGCGATGTGTGGGAAGGCGCTGGCCTTAATGTGCGTGGCGCGGCGCTGGCAGGCATCGCCGCCGAGGGGCTGGAAAACGGCTCCGGCATTGCGTCCCGCACCATCGCCAGCATGGAGCATGGCTGGGCCAACGGGCGCGACCATTTGACGGCCCGCGATGTGCTGGTGATCGATGAGGCGGGCATGGTCGGCACGCGCCAGATGGAGCGTGTTCTTTCCCATGCCGCCGAGGCTGGCGCGAAGGTCGTGCTGGTCGGCGATCCGCAGCAATTGCAGTCGATCGAGGCGGGCGCGGCGTTCCGTGCGCTGCATGAACGGCATGGCGGCGTCGAAATCACACAGGTTCGCCGCCAGCATGAAGACTGGCAGCAGAATGCCACACGGCACTTTGCCACCGGCAGGACCGGCGAAGCCATCGCCGCCTATGCCGACAAGTCCATGGTGCATCAGGCCGAGACGCGCGAGGCTGCGCGGAGCGATCTTGTCGGACGCTGGGACCGCGAACGGCAGGCCAGCCCCGATGCCAGCCGGATCATCCTCACCCACACCAATGCCGAGGTGCGCGACCTCAACGAGGCGGCACGCGAGGCGATGCGCGTGGACAACGAGCTGGGCGACGATGTGATGGTAAAGACCGAGCGAGGGGATCGGCAGTTCGCCAGCGGCGACCGCATCATGTTCCTGCGCAACGAGCGCAGCATGGAGGTGAAGAACGGCACGCTCGGCACAGTCGAAAAAGTCAGTGATGGCCATATGGCTGTCCGCACCGATGACGGGCGCTCCGTCGCGTTCGACGTGAAGGACTATCGCGACCTCGATCATGGCTATGCCGCCACGATCCACAAGGCACAGGGTATGACCGTGGACAGGGCGCATGTGCTGGCCACGCCGGGGATGGATCGCCATGGGGCTTATGTCGCCCTGTCACGCCACCGGGACGGCGTGCAGCTTCATTATGGCAAGGATGATTTTCGCGACCAGTCCCGGCTTGTCCGCACGCTCTCCCGCGAGCGCGGCAAGGACATGGCGACCGACTATGCCAAGGCGGATACGGCGCGCGAGTTCGCCGAGCGGCGCGGCATCACGTTCGGCGAGCGCGTCGCGGTGATCGTGCGGCCCGTGGTCGAGAAGGCGCGCGGGATCTTCGATGGCTTGCGCCTTTCGCTGCCCGGTCAGGATCGCGAGCCATCGACACCGCCCGAACCCCAGCGCGGCATGTTCGATGGTCTCGATCTTGGCCGCGTCACTTCCACGCCGGAGAACGATCCCGCGCGCCAGCAGCGCGACAATGACGCGCAGCCCATGCGGGCGGGCGGCGTGCGCGGCGCGGTGGAGCGTTACGCCAAGGCGGTGGACGCGATCCAGCAGACCCGCGCGCAGGGCTTGGACGCCATGCCGCACCAGCGGCAGGCGCTGGACCGGGCGAGGAATGCGCTCAACGCGGTGCGACCCGAAGGGGCATCCGCCCTCGATAGCGCGTTCAAGGGCAGCCCGGGGCTTGTTCGCGAAGCTGCCGAGGGGCGCGGCCAGGCCGCGATGCGCGCCATGCAGTTGGAGACGGAAATCCGCATGGACCCGTTCCAACGCGCCGACAGGTTTGTCGAAGGCTGGCAGCAGTTGCGGGAGAAACACGCGGAGCTTGTGCGCGACGGCAATTTTCGGGGCGCGAAGACTGCCGCACAGCAGATGGCCGATATGGCGAAAAGCCTTGAGCGCGATGCCCAGCTTGAATCGGTGCTGGGGCTGCGCAGCCGCGAGCTTGGGCTTGAGATCGGCCAGCAGATGGGGCGCGGCCTCTCCCACAACCTCGCATCCTCCATTCCCTTCGATCATGGCCGCGACATCAGCCGCGGCATGGAACGCTGATCCCAAGGAGAAGACGATATGAACGACGAACAGAGTCTTTTGAACGAACCGGAGCCGGACCCCCGGCCCGATACCGCCGCACAGGCGTTCGGGCGGCTTGAGGCGCGTGTCGGCGGCATGGAGCAGCGCCTTGACGGGCGCTTGTCGATGCTGACCCGCGCGGTCGAGCATATCACCGTCGAGAAGCAGAGCCTTGAGATACCCGATTACAGCCCCACGCTTGCCAAGCATGGGGGCCATCTCGCCACGATGGCAGGGCAGATGAAAAGACTCGCCGACGCCCCCGCCATGCAGTTGACGCCGGAGAGCATGGCGGAGCGGATGCTGGCGGCGTCGGAAGCGGCGCGCGAGCCGGAAAAGGCCACCATCAAACAGGCGCAGGCGCTCCATCGCGAAAGCCAAGCGGACCTCATGCGCGCCATCGGCGCGATCCGTACCAAGCAGGAACAGCGCTGGCACTTGCTCTACACCGGCATGGGCACAGCGCTGTCCGTCTCGCTCCTGTGGCTGCTCTATCCCGGCTGGGCGGCCAGCATCGGCCCGCAAAGCTGGAACTGGCCCGAACGGGTCGCACGCCGCGTGTTGGGCGAGGCCACGGCATGGGATGCGGGCATCCGCCTCATGCGCGCCGACAATCCCGACGCGTGGCAAGCCATCGTCAACGCCGCTGATATGGCCCGCGAGAACCGCGACGCCATCGCCGCCTGTCAGAAAGCCGCATCCAAGGCCAAGGAGCCGGTGCGTTGCACCATCAGGATTGGAGCGCCACAACCTTGACCGGAGCACTTGGAGCTACCCCCCAAAACCGACTGGACGCTACGGCGCTTGCTTGGGAGCGCGCGGCCAGTCGATTTCGTTTTGCGTCAAAGAGCGACGGCAAACCCAAAAATCGAGGTTGTCGGACACTCTCCGATCCGGCATTGATTGTCGAACTGGGACGGCCCGATACGCCTATCCGATGCCGGGAATGACGCGTTTCAGGCAAACATTCACCACCGATGTGTGACGTTGATGTGCTGTCCGGCACTATGATTTGCCATCGTGTAGGAGCGAATTTTCAGACGCCCTCTCTCGCGCTTTCCTGTTTAGCGCTATCCAGTTGTAGCCCCAAGTTGCGTAAATAGCCCCATCGCGTCAGCAACAGCCCAGTGGTCGGTGATCTGCCCATTGCGGACACGCATGATGTCAATCACGGCAAAGTGGATTTCCCGTCCGGTGGGTGAAATGCCCAGGAAATTCCCATCATGCCGTCCGCGATAGGTTTTGTAGGTCGTAACGAGGTCGCCTTCGGCAATCTGCTGATGGATATCGGCGTGCCAGCTCGCAAAGGCCGCGCGAAAGGTCTCGTAGATCATCCGGGTGCCGCTGCGATCCGGCGCGAAGTCCCCAAACGGCGTATGGTCGATATAATCCTGCGCGTAGAGACGTTCGAACAGCGCGAAATCACCGTCGCGTTGAACAGAATCGTTGGCGCTGCGAACGATCGCCTTGATCTCGGCGAGACCTGAATCGGGTTGAGACATTGATACCTCCTGCGAACATAGCGTTACTTAGCGAATCTGCGCCTCAACCCAGGCCAACAGTTCATCGGCGATCTCCTCCCACCCTGGGGAGGCGATGAGGAAGTGGCTGCGACCCGGGAAGCTGGCGAAGTCCGTGATCGCGGAGGATACCGAATATCGGCGAAGATTCTGCTGCACCATGCCGGGTTCCACCGTCCTGTCATCCATGCCGCTGACGAGCAAGAGCGGCGCACGGTCAGCCTTCTTCCAATCGATAGAGGCGCCAAGGCCGAGCACCGACTGGTAATAGATGCGCCCCGGGGCAGGCACGATGTGGTCATCAAAGGCTTTCTGCTGCTCTGCCCCGGGCAGGTCGTTAGCGAAGTTCTTCGCGAACTGTTTGAACGACATAGTCAGCGCCCGGCTCCAGCCACGCCAGGCGAGGAACACCGGAAGCGCGGAGAGAAACGCCTTCACTCCAGGTTTGATGCCCGCCGCAGGGCCGGGATCGATCGAAACGCCCGCGACACCGAGCCCACGATCAAGCAGCATCTGTACGATCAACCCGCCATAGGAGTGGCCGATGAGGATTGGCTGTTCCGGAAGATCGGCAATGATCGAGGCATAGTGATCGACTATCCGCGCGAGCGTCAGCTTGCCCAATTCCGGATGGGGATGGGCGCGAAGGTCGGATACGGGCCGGTCCATGAGCGGCCAGGATGGGGTGAGAACGTTATAGCCTTGCCCGGCGAAGCGGGCGCGCCAGGGCTCCCAGATTTCCGGGGTAAGCCAGGCACCGTGGATGAGGAGAATGGTCTTGGACATGTCGAAGCCCTTTCTATCGTGAGACGGAGGAACAGGTGGCATGGCGACAATCGTGCGACCTTTGCTGTTCAATGTATCTTGCTGGTTGACGCGATGAGCCCTGTGGTCAGCAACGCGCTGGCAGCACCGAGCCAGAGAGCGCTCGGCACGCCGAAACCATCGACGGCGATGCCGCCGATCAGAGCGCCAAGTCCGATTGCAAGCTGTGCTATCGAGACGAAAAGTGCGGCGATACTTTCCAGACGGTCGGGTGCGGAGCTGAAGAGGAAGGTTTGCATGGCGATCGGCAGCATGCCGAAGCCGAACCCCCAGGCGGCAACCCAGGCGATGGCGACAAGCATATTGTTCCCGGCAAGCAGCAATCCCGCAACAGAAACGGCGATCAGAAAAGCCGTGCCGATAAGAGCAGAAACGAAGTTCCGGCCAGCAGCCCATCCCCCGAACAGGTTCCCGGCAAAACCCGCCGCGCCGTAACCGAGCAGCACCATGCTGAGCGTGCCCGTATCGATCCCGGCTGCATCGATGAGGAAAGGCGTAATGTAGGTATAGGCAGCGAACTGCCCCACGAAAATAAGCACGGCTGCCGTCAGGCCGATCCGAATACGCCGCAGTCGCAACACGTCCGGCACCTGCTTCAGCCCTGAACTCTTCTGGGCCCGAATTGCAGGCAGCAGAAGCTGCAACGCCCCCACGACAAGCAGTGCCACACCCGACACGAGCAGGAACGCGGTGCGCCAGCCGAACAGATCGCCGATCAGCGAGCCTGCGGGAACCCCGGCGACGGTGCCCAGCGAAACACCAGAGAAGATAAGCGCGGTGGCACGTGGACCTTCCGCACCCGGACGCAGGCGTGGGCCGAGCGAACCGCCGATCGTCCAGAAACCGCCAACCGCGATCCCCAGCAGCACCCGTCCCACCATCAGCGCGGTGAAGCCTTGGGCCGTTGCCACGATGGCGTTGGAGAAGGCGAGCAGCATCAGTAGTGCGACGAGGACATGCTTGCGATCGAAGCGCGCTGCAAAACCGAGCGTCATCGGCGCTGTAATTGCCGCGAGGAAGCCGGGGGTCGTCACCATCAGTCCGGCCGTGCCCTCGCTAATGCCAAGGTCGGCGGCGATCATGGGCAAAAGGCCAACGGGCAGGAATTCGGTGGTGACAAGGGCGAAAGCGCCGATGCCGACACTGGCGACGGCTGCCCAGGTCGCCAGCGGTTTACTGTCCGTATGGCTTGCGGGAATGGTTCGGGAAACTGGCATGTCCATGGGAGATTCCTTCACGCGAAGCAGGGCGAACCGATAGAGGGGCAAGTCCCCCGGTTCGCCCCATGATCGTTCATCCGAACTTGACGAGATTGAGGGCGGGCAGCGGGCCGCCAGGGAACTGCACCAGTTTTCCGCCGACCGAGATCGGCCCGAGATCGATGCCGAAAAAGCCGAGGCGGTCGATCAGCGCGCCGACTTCCGCCTTTGCTCCTGTTTCGTCGCCGGAATAGAACAGCACCCGGCGGCCGCCTTCAGCTTGCGGATCACCCGACAGCAGGTGCGGTTGCAGATGGTTGAAGGCTTTGACCACCCGCGCGCCGGGCACGAGGCCGGCGAAGACTTCGCTGGACAGCCGGCCATTGAGTTCGGCTGGCTTGAACAGCGGCGCTTCGATTGGGTTGTTGGCATCGATGACGATGCGGCCACCGAAGTCCGGCAGGCCGGCGAGCGCAGCCGGAAGCTTCGACCAGTTGATCGCAACGAGAACGATGTCCTTCGATGCCGCTTCTTCGCGGGTGCCGGCCTCGATGGACGGGCCCATGGCCGCGACCACATCCTTCAGGCTGTCCGGGCCACGGCTGTTGGAAAGCGTGGCACGGATATTGTTGTTGGCGAGCGCGGTCGCGAAGGCGCGGCCAATATTGCCGGCGCCGATGATGCCGATGCTGGGCATGGGATTATCCTTTCCGGATTGAGGTTCGATGGTCAGGGGGATCAGGCGGTCAGGCCGCCATCGGCGACAATGTCGGCGCCGGTGACGAAAGCCGCGTCGGGGCTGGCAAGGAAGGCGACGACGCTGGCGATCTCGGAAGGCAGCCC
This sequence comes from Sphingobium olei, assembly GCF_042678845.1. Lineage (NCBI taxonomy): Bacteria > Pseudomonadati > Pseudomonadota > Alphaproteobacteria > Sphingomonadales > Sphingobiaceae > Sphingobium > Sphingobium olei. Next base: position 6,942 of record NZ_JBHTLS010000121.1, read on the forward strand.
GTAGCGGCCGATCGCCATGCCAGGGCCGACGATCGCGGCCACGGGGCCGTCGGCCGGGTTCATATCAGTATCGGTCGGGCCGGGGTGCACCGTGTTGACCGTGATGCCCTTGGGGCCGAGGTCGCGCACGAGACTGCGGTTGAAGCCCGTGATCGCGCCCTTGGTCAGCGTATAGACCGAAGCGGTCGGGAACGCGGCGTAGCGCGTCATCGACGAGCCGATATGGATGATGCGACCGCCTGCCTTCATGTGGCGGACTGCTTCCTGCGTGGCCACGAAGACGCCGGTGACATTGACGGCGAGCATCCGTTCATAATCCTCGAAGCGCATGTCCTCGATCGGGGCGTTCACCGCGATGCCGGCGTTGTTGACGAGGATATCGATGCCGCCGAAGGCTGACACCGTCTCTGCCACGGCGGCACGGACGGCCTCTGGACTGCCAGCGTCTGCCTCGATGGCAATGGCCTTCCCGCCTGCGGCTTCGATCTGGGCGACGACCTGCGCGGCGCGTTCGGGCGAGGCGCTGTAGGTGATGGCGACCGCCGCGCCATCGGCGGCGAGCTTCTTCGCGATGGCTGCACCGATCGAGCGCGAGCCGCCGGTGACGAGCGCGGTTTTTCCGGCGAGGGACAGGGAAATCTGGGTCATGATCTTCACTCCTTTAGGTTTCGATGGAGTGAAGATGGCGCAAATATTCCCTTTGGATTAGTCGGTATCGGCTTGAGATATTTTCAATGATCTGTTGAAATAAGGCATGGAAACGCTCGCCAACCTCGAATCCTTCGTGCGCAGCGCCGAGCATGGCAGCTTCTCGGAAGCCGCTAGGCGGCTCTCGCTCACGCCGGCCGCCGTCAGCCGGAACGTTGCCATACTGGAGCGCAATCTGGGTGTGCGACTGTTTCACCGTTCGACCCGAAAGCTTACCCTGACGGAGGCGGGAGAAGCTTTTCGTCTCGCCATCGCCGACAATCTGGACGGCATTCAGGCGGCAATCGCCGGGGCTGCGTCGGGAGCCGGGGAGCCGACCGGGACGCTCAGGGTCAGCATGTCGCCCACCTTTGGCATGACCCACATCCTGCCGCTGCTTCCAGCATTTCTTGCGCGCTATCCGCGCATCAGGCCTGAATGGCACTTTGAAAACCGCGCAGTCGATCTCGTTGCCGAAGGCTATGATGCAGCAATCGGCGGCGGCTTCGATCTCTCCCCCGGCGTCGTCGCCCGCACATTGGCGCCGGCCCATATCATCGCGGTAGCCTCGCCAGCTTATATGGCGGGCCGCGTTCCGCCGATCGATCCAGCGGGTCTTCAAGCCCTGAATGGCATTGTGATGCGATCGCTCCAGACAGGTCGCGTCCGACACTGGGCCATGCGCGACGTTGCGGGGAATGAAATGAGAGCGCCACTAGCGGAATCCATCGTGCTCAATGATCCGGCGGCCATGCGCGAGGCGGCCATGCTCGGCCTCGGCGTCGCTATGCTGGCAGTACCCGATGTTCTCCCGGCACTAGAAAATGGTACGCTCGTTCGCCTTGTTCCGCGCTGGTATTCCGATGCGGGCGCAATTTCGATTTATTATGCTTCGCGCGCACTGCTGCCCGCCAAGACGCGCACGTTTGTCGATTGGGTGGCAGAAGCTTTCAAGCGAGAGAGATTGGCTGAACGCTTCGCAGGCAGTCTGACATAAGGTCGGCCGCTTCGATGTGACCCACGGTCAGGTGTTTTCGATACAGCGCGCTGACCCACGGCGATAGATCAAATAGTGCCATTCATTCCCATGCAATCTCGATGGACAGTTGGCACATGTGATGGTATAAGGACCATGTTGAAAGTAATTTTCGACATTAAATCAATACCTTGCCGCGAATACCGAGTGACCGTAGGGGTCACCACGCTGATTCGGCGTGTTTTTTGGCGGTTGCCGAGTTCCCCCACCACTTAGCACGACGAGGTGCACGTCCTTTGGGAACAACTCGCGTCCGACCTTCAACGATCTTCAGAACCGGAAATTGCTCTCCAGGCCGAGCATCGCGATCGTTGGGGTCCGCCCGGTTTCCCGGATGAACCGTCCCGGCGCGAAGGCGGAGAGGGAGGCGGACAGTTCCCACTCTTCCGTCGCCTGCCATGCGACCGTCGCCTCGACTTCCTTGCCGACAAAGCGCGCGCCACTCTCGCCCGGCGCGCGGACCAGTTGGCCGGGGATATCGTAGATTCCGTCCACCTTGCTGAACCGCCAATAGGCCATGGCGGCGAGGCTCGCCGTTACGCCGTTCCCGATCGTTCCGGCGACGCGCGGGTTGAGGCTGATGATGTTGGCGGGGCCTATGGGGGAAAGCTCGCCGAAATATTTGCCCTTGGGGAAGAGCGCATTGAACGTGCCGATCTTGCCATCCTCCGCCTTATCGTCTCCGCTCACGATGTTGACGCGCATCGTGGCGTCGGGCGCGAAGGGCAATGCCGGAAAGCTGCGTCCGGCTTCCGTGCTCAGCGTCCAAGCGGAAATGCGCCGGTTCGCAAGCTGTCCGAACTGATACACGCCCTCCACATTCCAGTGCCAGAGGTTGCGCGTCCCATGAAAGCGTGCGCCGACGCTGTGCCGCCGCTCCTTCCTTGTCCGTCGAGAAAGCGCGCCACGCGGTTCCTATAGCCCAGATAATAGAGGTCGACGCCCGGCGATGCTGCATAGGCACCCCATAGAGCCTTGGTATGCGATGTCGAATCGTCGAAACCATGCGGACCCGGCTGGACCGGCTTTACCGCAAGCAGGCTGACGGTTGCAGAACCCAGCTTCATGTCGCCACGCAGCCCGTCGAACGCCAGCGGCACGTTGGGGCCGTAGCGCGTGCCCACCAGCCGCTCGGTGCCGAGTGAAAGCATCTGCCTCCCCACCCGCAGCGTCACGCCGCCCAGATCGGCTTCGGCAAACCCCTGAAGCAGATCGATGCCGCTGCGATCCGTCGGGCCGGGCGCGGGCGACATGCCGATTGCGTAGGTGGCGGTCGGCTGGACGAAAGCGCGCAGCTTGCCGACATGAAGGTCCGCATAAGGCATGGCACGCAGCCAGACATAGCTGTCATCGGGTGCTGCTGGCCCGCCCCAGAGATTGTCGCGATAACTCTCGCTACGTGCCCGCAACTCGACGCCGGTCGACAGCCATGCGTCCTCGCCGAGCGGGACATATTTGAAAGGCCCGGTCCAATGACGCGCGCGTTTGTCAGCGTCGGCGAGGTCTGACCAGTCTTCCTCATAACGGGTGACGCTGAGCGTGGGTGGCTGCCACGCTTCGCGCTGCTGCGCTTGTGCAGGCCAAGACAGCAGCGCAAAGCAGAACAGCAGCGCCTTACGCATCGTCCCTGCGCTGCCGTTGTGCGACGATGGAAATGGCGATGAAGCCGCCGATCAAGCCGATATGTTCGAAGAAGGCATTCGTCGCGATGAAGCGGTCCTGCCCCGTCATCGTCCAGAAGGCGTTGGCGGTGAAGGCGGCGAGCAGGGTGAAGACGCCCAGCATGCCTGCACCCAGCCAGACCAGCCGTCCCGTCAGGATCAGCGCAGGGCCGACAAGCTCGACCGCGATGGTGATGGCGGCCAGAGAGCGGGCGGGTTCATGCCGAAATGCGCCTGTTCGGCCACGGCGCCGTGCCAGTCCGTCAGTTTCACCGAGCCGCCCAGCAAATAGGCGCTGGTCAGCGCCAGCCGTGCGAGGAGGAAGGTGGGCCGCCACGTCAGGATGGCGGCCACAAAGCGCGGGGCGGCGTTCACGACGCGCGCCCATGGATTTCAGCAATGTATCCGCCAGGGAAGCGGACGATCACGCTCTGACGGCCACCCTCGCCACGCGGGGCGATCAGCGTCTCGACGCCAGCGGCTGTCGCCTTTTCGAGCGTGCCAGACAGGTCGGTGACTTCATATCCAGTCATGTCCCGGCCGTAGGGCCAGGGCAGTTGCCCGTCCGAAACGATCACGCTCATTTTGCCGTATCCCGAGGTGAGCCGGATGCGGCGGTAGGTCTTGCCCGGTTGGCCGATCTCGGCACCGGGCGCGGCCTTCTCGTCGGAGGTGATCTTCGCATGTGCAAAGCCCGCCCATTGGCGGACGAAGCGGTCGGCAGCGTCCGGGGTCAGGTAGATGCGGTTTTCAGGAACGGTGGCGAGCGCCGGATAGCTGGGCTTGGTGGTGTGCCAATAGAGTTGCATGTTGACGCCGCCCGCCCATTGCACGACCGCGTCGCGACCGATGGGATCGGGGAAGGTCGCGATCAGCCGGATCGCACCATGTTTCACCGCCGCAGCCACCGCCTTGTCGAGGTCGGTCACCAGATAGCCTGTCCGTTCCGCGCCGAACGGCGTCGGGATCGGCGTCAGGAAACCGAAGACGGAGATCGTCCCGGCGGGCGTCAGCGCGAGCTGTGACTTGGTGTTGCTCGGGGTGGGCGTGACCTGAAACGCGCCCTGCTTGCTGGTGGTGCCGCCGAAGGTGGCGGTGAAGCTGGCGACGAAGCGGTCGAAATCCTGCGGTTCGACATAGACGTGGGTAGTGTCATATTGCGGGCCGACCGCGAAGTCGGCGTCCTGCGCAGGGGCGGCGGCAGGCGCGAGCGCCAGCAGTGCGGTGGTCATCAGCAGGGTGAAGCGGGTCATGGCGGTATCTCCTTGGAGAAGAGCAGCGCACCGGGTGAGGCGGCGCTCCCTTCCCTAAGGGGACACCGTCATCGGATGTAGTCGAATAATGTGATCATTATTGTTCGATATTCTGGAAATGCCGTGCGCCTACACCGCCCAGCAGCCGCAGCCAAGCGCGCCCCAGAAGCTCTGCACATCGGCGGCGGGCACGGAGGATACCAGCGCCGCAGCATGATCATGGCCGTGGACGTTGCAGGCCGAATGGCATCCGCAGGCCGAAGCCATCTTCTTGGCGGTGTCGCCGCGGCGATAATGGCCCCCGAACGTCGCGACCGGCGACCAGTCTGGCATCGCCTTGGGCGCTTGCGGCGCGAGTGGCCCATAATCCCCCTCACCATAGACGATCTTGCCGCCCAGCACGGTCAGGACGGAGCGCAGATGCGCAATCTCGTCTTCCGGCACCGAGAAATAATCGTCCGAAAGCAGTGCCAGATCGGCGAGTTGCCCGGCCTTGATCTGCCCTTTCTTGCCGGTCTCGTTGGAGAACCATGTGTTCTTCTCGGTCCAAAGGCGCAGCGCGGTTTCGCGATCCAGCCGGTTGCGCACCGGATAGAGGGCGAGGCCGCCGACCGTCCTGGATGTGACCAGCCAGCTTAACGACACCCAAGGATTGTAGCTCGCAACCCTGGTCGCGTCGGTGCCGGCCCCTACCGGCAGGCCGGCCGCCATCATGCGCTTGATCGGTGGCGTGGCTTCGGCCGCCTTCGCGCCATAGCGTTCGACGAAATATTCACCCTGGAACGCCATGCGGTGCTGCACGGCGATGCCGCCGCCTAGCGCGGCGATCCGGTCGATATTGCGTTCGCTGATCGTTTCGGCATGATCGAAGAACCAATTGAGGCCCTGCAAGGGGATGTCGCGATTGACCTTCTCGAACACGTCGAGCGCGCGGCCGATCGTCTGGTCGTAGGTCGCGTGCATTCGCCAAGGCCAGCGGCGCTCGGCCAGCAGGCGGATAACCGGTTCCAGATCGCCTTCCATTTCGGGCGGCATGTCGGGCCGCGCGACGCGGAAATCCTCGAAATCGGCGGCGGAATAGACCAGCATCTCGCCCGCGCCATTGTGGCGGTATGTATCGTCGCCGTCCCCCGGCTTGATCTTCGTCGACCAGGCCGCGAAATCCTTGAGCTCCTCCTTTGGCTTCTGCGTGAAGAGGTTATAGGCGATGCGCAGCGTCAGTTCGCCATCCTTGTGCAGCTTGTCGATCACCTCATAATCGTCAGGGTAATTTTGCGACCCGCCGCCCGCGTCGATGACGCTGGTGACGCCCAGGCTGTTCAGTTCCCGCATGAAATGCCTGGTTGAATTGAGTTGATAATCCTGCGGCAGCTTCGGCCCCTTGGCCAGCGTCGCATAGAGGATCGTTGCATTGGGTTGCGCCAGCAGCAGGCCGGTGGGATTGCCGGCTGCGTCGCGGACGATCTCTCCGTCGGGCGGGTTCGGCGTATCCTTGGTATAGCCTACAGCCCGCAACGCCGCGGCATTCAGCAGCGCGCGATCATAGAGATGGAGGATGAAGACCGGTGTATCGGGCGCAGCCGCATTGATCTCGTCCAGTGTCGGCAGGCGTTTTTCCGCAAACTGGTGCTCGGTAAAGCCGCCGACCACGCGCACCCATTGCGGCGGCGGGGTGATCTGCGCCTGACGCTTCAGCATCGCCATCGCTTCGGCCAGCGTCGGCACGCCTTCCCACCGCAATTCCATATTATAGTTGAGGCCGCCGCGAATGACGTGGATGTGGCTGTCGATCAGGCCAGGGATCAGGCGGCGGCCCTTGGCGTCTATAACCTTCGCGTCGGGCGCTGCCGCGCGCACTTCAGCCTCGCTGCCGACGGCCAGGAACTTGCCGCCGCGGATCGCGACCGCCTGCGCCACCGGATTCTCGCGGTCCAGTGTCGTGACCTTGGCATTGACGATGATCGTGTCGGTTTCTGTCATGGCAAAACCTTCCGTGGCGGCAAGCAGGGGGAGGGATGCGGCGCTGGCGAGCGCCTGGCGGCGGGTGAGGGCGGTCATGTGACGGGACTTTCGAAACGGGTCAGGACCGACTGCGTGGCGGGGATCATCTGTTCGCCCAGCACTATACCGGCAAGGCCGACCAGCGCGATGACCGGCGGGGCAGGCGATTTGACGCCCAGCAGATGGTAGACGATGCCGACCAGCAATCCTGCGCCCAACGAGAGGCAATAGGCTTTCATGGCGCGTGTCCTCGCGATGCCGGGTGGAGCGGCGCAGGGCCGCTCCACGAGCGATATCTTAATGGGCGCCTTCCGACGCATCGAACATCGTCTTCGCATAGGTGATGCCGAGGCCATAGGCACCACCCCATTGACGCGCGATGCCGGTCGTCATGTCGTAGGTTTCGGTGCGCGCCCAATCGCGTTGCAGTTCGAGGAGATACTGGAGTGCGGTAATGGGCCTCGCGCCGGCCTGGATCATCCGCTCCACCGCGCGCTCATGCGCTTCCTCGCTGATGTCGCCGCTCGCGTCGGTGATGACATAGGCCTCGAAGCCTTGTTCGATCGCAGAGAGGACCGGCCCGACGATGCAGACGCTGGTCCAGAGACCGGCGAACACCAGCCTTTCCTTGCCGATGCGGTTCACTTCCTTGATGACGGTGGCGTCTTCCCATGTGTTCATGCTGGTGCGATCCAGCATCGGCTGATTGCCGAACGCCTGGGTGATCTCGCTGAACATCGGACCGGAGAAGCTCTTCTCCGCGACGGTCGTCAGGATGGTGGGCACCTTGAAGCCGGCAGCGGCGTTGGCAACCAGCGCGGCGTTGTTGCGCAGTAATTCGGGTGCGATCGATTTGGTGGCAAAGGCCATCTGCGACTGGAAGTCGATCAGAACCAGCGCATGATTGCTGGGTGAAAGAAGGGCTTTGGCAGGGGTCGGGGTGGCGGTGATCGTCATGGCGAAAACTCCTCTGAAACCTGGGTTGAGCGCCGAATGCATCGGGCTGAGAGGATGTTTATGCTTCATCTGAGCGATAGAAAATCGCGATTAAATGATCCGAACATTTCCAAAAAATAGAACGGAAGCCCTCCCTTTTGATTGAGTGGAGGTAAGCCGGGATTGTCGAAGGCCATCGTTTCCGCAGCGGCAGGTGCCCGGCAACAAGCACATTTCCCGCGGTTCAGCCCCGGATGAACAGGCCGCGCAGCCATTGCGGCTTGCGGCGGCTCGCCATGCGCCAGTCCGGCGTTTCCATCGCCTCTTCGCCGTCGATGCTGCGGGGATCGATCACTCTTATGCGCGCGCGTTTGAACGCGGGCTGGTCGAACGTAACCAGCGTCAGCCCATGCACAAGCGCGGTGGCGGCGATCAGGGCGTTGCGCTCCCCGTCGATCGCTACGTCACGGCGCTTTGCGGCGACCGCAGCATCGATCGGCAGAATATGCCCCTCAAACACGGGCAGGACTTGGCTGTCGATCCAGCTGCGCAGCGCCGTGGCCACGCCTTGGCCCTTGCGCGCGGCACTGGCATGCATGCCTTCCAGTTCCGCGAGCGCCAGCACGGAAATGAAGAGCCTGTCGCGGGATGTCCGCGCCGCCCAGGCCGCGGCACCAGCCTGCGCCCCCGGCGCTCGCGACCCATACAAATCGATCAGGATGGCCGTGTCCAGCAGGAACATCACCAGCGACGCGCCAGGTCGGGATCGATGTCGGGCGCGCCGGCCGGAGCGGCGAGCAGATCGACGATGCTATCCTGCTCGCCCGTCAACTGGCGGAACATGGCGACGCTCATCAGCACATGAGTCGGCCGCCCGCGATCAGTGACGAACAGGGGCTCGCTGCGCGCGATTCGCTTGGCCGCGCTGACATCCTGATTGAATTCCCGGCTGGTCATGACCTTCATCGTGGCTGTCCATGAGACGCAATGATTGCGCTAACTTGTACCTACAATACTACATTGTGGAGTGGGTGCAACAGAAGAGCCCGGCAGGGAAGAAATCGCGCGGCCGGGCCGATTTAAAGGTTGCCTCGCCCGCCGCTGCTGCGCTCCTCTGCCATCCGAAAGATGCCGCTGCCCGGCACGAGAAGCACATGGACAGGGGGATGGGATGAACTTGGTGCAACAGGCGTGGCTGGCGCTGACGGACGTGCTCAATCCGCACGGCCCAGCCGTGAACAGCGCAAAAAGTTATGCGCCGTTCGATTTCAGCATTCATTTCTTCCTCCAACTGGCCGTCATCATCCTGACCTGTCGCGTCGTCGGCTGGCTAGCCCGCCGCTTCCTGAAACAGCCGCAAGTGGTGGGCGAGATGATCGCAGGCGTGCTGCTCGGCCCCTCCCTGCTGGGCCTGTTCTTTCCCGGCCTTCAGGACGCGATCTTCCCGAAAGACACGCGCAACGTCCTTTATGTCGGTGCGCAACTGGGCGTGGGTCTCTACATGTTCATGGTAGGGCTCACCCTGCGGCTGGATCATTTCCAGTCGAAGGCGAAAAGCGCGGCTGCGGTGTCGGCGGCAGGCATCCTGGTCCCGTTTCTGCTAGCGGTCCCGCTGGCGCCGGTCCTGATGGGCGTAACGGGCCTGTTCACCCCCGGCATCAGCCAAGCCAACGCCACATTGTTCCTTGGCGCTTGCATCGCGCTGACCGCCTTCCCCATGCTGGCGCGCATCATCAACGAAAATGGCCTGGCCAACTCGTCGCTCGGTACGCTGGCGCTGACGGCAGGCGCATTCGACGACGCGACGTCCTGGTGCGTGCTGGCGATCGTGCTGGCGACGTTCGGGGCAGGGGCGGGGGTCGCCATCATCGCGATCGGCGGCGCGATCCTCTACGGGGCCTTCATGCTGCTGTTCGGCCGGCGGCTGCTTGCGCCGCTAGGAGAGGCGGTCGAACGGCGGGGCGAAATGAGCATGCAGGTGCTTGCCATCACCATGATGCTCTTCTGCTTGTCCGCCTTCCTGATGGACGCGATCGGCATTCATGCCATATTCGGAGGCTTCCTGATGGGAGCATGCATGCCCCGTGGCAAGTTCGTGGAGGAACTGAAGCAGAAGGTGGAGCCTATCGCGGTCGTCCTGCTGCTGCCCATGTTCTTCACCTATTCCGGCCTCAATACCCGGATGGACATGGTCAATTCGGTCAGCCTGCTGCTGATCGCACTGGTCGTGCTGTTCGTTTCGATCTTGGCGAAATTCGGTGCCTGCTATGCGGCGGCGCGGCTGACCGGGGAGGATAACCGCACCGCGCTCGGCATCGGGGCCCTCATGAATTCGCGCGGGCTGATGGAGCTCATCATCATCAATATCGGCCTGCAAAAAGGCATTATCGGCCCGACGCTCTTTTCGATGCTGGTGCTGATGGCGATCGTGACGACAGTGATGGCGACGCCACTGTTCGAGGCGGTCTATGGCCGCAAGGCGCGTCGCGACGGTGTGCTGGACGCGGAAGGCGGACAGCGGCTCGCAGCGGCCTGACGCTCAGGCGTTGATCTGGCGGATCAGGGTGCGATGGGGCGGCAGGTCTTGCATCGCCTGCTCCCCATAATGGCGGATTTGCGCGAACAGCCGCTGCGCCCCGATGTCCGACAGGCCGCTTGCTCCAGGCGCGGCCTCCGTTTCGAAGCCCATGCCGTAGAGAATATACTGATAGTTGAAGTAGGCGAAGCTCTCGAGATCCAGCAGGAAGTCGAAGCGGCTCGGCGGCCGGTGGCGCCATTGCTTCAGCATCTCCTTCAGGCTGTCGGGGATGGATGCGGGATCGGCATTGTCGCGCCAGAAAGGCTCCTCTCGCCGGCTGAGGCAATAATGGAGCTTCAGGAAATCGACGATCCGCTCGTAGCGGCCGGCGATCAACCGGTTGAAGCGGGCGGCAGGCGCATCTACCGATCCTGTCATCGGCAGCAGTTCCGCGATCATGGCGACGGCCGCCTCTATCATCAGGATGCCGGTGGATTCCAGCGGCTCCAGAAAGCCACCCGACAGCCCCACCGCCACGCAATTGCCGATCCATTGCCGCGCGCGATAACCAGGCTCGAAGGGAATGATACGCGCGGCATAGGCATCATGCCCGATATAATCCCTGAGCGTCCGCGCCGCCTCCTCATCGCTCATATGGGCGGATGAATAGACGGAGCCGATGCCCCGCGCGCTTTCCAGCCCGATGTCCCAGGTCCAGCCGGCCGCATGGGCGGCGGCGATGGTGACGCTCTCGATCGGCGCATCGGGATCGGCACAGGGAATCTTGCAGGCGAGCGCGCGATCGGTGAACAGGATGTGCCGCACGGAGGTGAAATCGGCCTGCAGCGCTTCGCCGATCAGGGCGGCGCGAAATCCGGTGCAGTCGATGTAGAGGTCGGCTTCCAACTTGCCGTGGTCGCGGGTGACGATCCGCGCGATGCCACCTGCGCCATCTGGTTCGACGCCCGTAAGCATTCCTTCGACATGGTGGACGCCGAGGTCCACGGCCCGGCGACGCAACAGGGCCGCGAATTTTCCCGCGTCGAAATGATAGGCATAGTCGAGCGGCCCGGAATAGCCGCTCTCGCTGCGTGTCTTGGGCGCGCGTCCCGCAATTGCCACGCCATGCTGGATGGTCGCCGCCTGTGCGAAGGCCGGCCGGGACCGGGCATCCTGCTGCAGCCAGCCGGGTAGCACATTGGCCTCATCGGCCTGAAAGGGCGCATCGAAAGGGTGGAGATATTGGTGGCGGCTGCCGTCCGGGCGAGGTGCGTGCAGCCAGTCGTCGAACCTTATTCCCTGCTTGAATGTGGCGGAGCTTGCGCGGATGAAATCCCGTTCCTCGATACCCAGAAAATCGAGCGTTCCCCGGATCGTGGGAAACGTCCCTTCGCCAACGCCGATGATGCCCAGGTCCGGCGATTCGAGCAGCGTGATATCGACCTGCCCGGTGCCTTCGAAGAAGCGCGCGAGATAGGCGGCGGTCAGCCATCCGGCCGTTCCCCCTCCCACGATCAGGATCCTGCGCGCGCATTGCATGACCCTTTGCTAGCCTATCCTGGCGGGCAGGTCGATCAGTCTGGGCACTGCAAGCAGCATACCCCTTTGTCACCCGCCGCCGATTTGCCTTGCGGTGAAAAAGCGTTAGGGCTTTTGGCCGATGTCCCTTCCGTTTCGTCTGCTGCTGGCGCTCCTGTGCCTGTTTTCATCTGTATTTGCCGCTGCCGCCGGGCCGGCCAATCGACCGACGCCGGGGTTCGTTCGTGTGGCGATCGACACGTCGGTCGGCAGGATCATCGTGGCGGTCGACCAGAAGCACGCGCCGCTGACGTCCGCCAATTTCCTGACCTATGTCGACGATGGCCGGTTCGACGGCGTCACCTTCTATCGCGCGGCGCGGCGGAAGAGCGATCCCCACTACGGCCTGATCCAGGGCGGGATCGATACCGACGCGCGCCGGTCCCTGCCGCCGATCCCGCACGAATCCACCACGCGGACCGGCATCCGCCATCTGGACGCCACCCTGTCGATGGCGCGGCCCAACCGCCCAAATTCGGCCATGGGCAATTTCTTCATCACCATCGGCCCGACACCCAACATGGACGCGCGCGGGGACTATATCGGCTATGCCGCCTTCGGCCATGTGGTCGCGGGCATGGATGTCGTGAAGAAAATCCTCGCCGTGCCGACCTGCTGCGGATCGGGGCCGATGCGCGGGCAGATGATCGTGAAGCCAGTTAAGATCCTGCGCGCGCGGCGATTGGACGGCACGCCCAGGCCCAGCCGAGGGGTCAAGCCTTGGCTTATCGGCCTCAATAGGGAGACAGCGAAGTAGACAGCCTCATGCGAACGTCGCCTGAGTCCGCGCCCAGCCGCGCCCGCTTCCCCGGGGCGGCCGCGCCTGTATCTTCTTCCAGGCCTGTTCGTGGAAGAAGAAGGCGACGGCGTTGATCATCGGTTCGACAAGGGCGATGCCGCCCGCCAGCGCCAGCGACCCGGTCATGACATAGGCCACGGTGAATCCGACCGTCAGGTGGATGGTCAGGTAGGTTCCGGTCTTGATGAGGTCCAGCGGCATGGGGCGTCTCCTTCCGTGTTGCAGTTAATAGTCATTCGCAACAATGGCCAACGCGTCTTTCCACTGGCTCTGATCGATCGGGACGATCATTGTCGCCGCTGAGGAGATCGCGCATGACGGGACGCATCAGGATAGGGATTGGCGGCTGGGTCTATGAGCCTTGGCGGGGCAGTTTCTACCCCGCAGGACTGAGGCAGAAGGACGAGCTTGCCTATGTGGGCGCGCATCTGACCGCGACCGAGATCAACGCGACCTATTATAGCAGCCAGAAGCCTGCGACCTTCGCCGGCTGGGCCAAGGCCGTGCCCGACGGATTTCAGTTCGCGGTGAAGGCGTCGCGCTTCTGCACCAATCGCAAGCTGCTGGCGGATGCAGGCGAGTCCGTCGCAAAATTCGTAGGGCAGGGCATTGCCGAGCTGGGCGACCGACTGGGGCCGATCCTGTGGCAGTTCATGCCCACCAAGAAATTCGACCCGGAGGATTTCGGCGCGTTCCTGAAGCTGCTGCCCGACAGCGCGGATGGCGTGCCGCTGCGCCATGCGCTGGAGGTCAGGCACGAGAGTTTCGACGATCCCCGCTTCCTCTATCTTGCGCGGCAGGCGGGCGCGGCGGTGGTGCTGGCCGATCATCCCGACTATCCGGCGATCCGCGGGGAGGATGTCGGCTTTTCCTACATGCGGCTGATGCGCGCCCAAGCTGATGAGCCGACGGGTTACTCCGCGACCGACATCGCGCGGTGGGCGAACCAAGCCAGCGAACAGGCTGCGCGTGGCGACGTCTTTGCCTTCTTCATCAGCGGGGCGAAAGAACGCAATCCCGCTGCCGCGCAGGCGATGATCGTGGCTTTAGAGTGACACCTGTTGCATTTGATGCAATTGGAAAGTCATCCTTTGCGATTGTTACAAGAGTATGACGGGCGTAGGGGCGCTCACCGCCTGAAGATAGGCGGCTATTCTTGTAATGACGGAGCAAAATATGCGTCAGGCTTTTCAGGGTGCGGTGCTTGCCATCGCCGTCGGCGTACAGATGCTGACCTTCTATTCGGTGCTGTATGCCTGATCGCGAGCGATCGCGATCTTCATCTCGATTGGACGGGATGCAAAAAGGCCGCTCCTGGGATAACCAGGGCGGCCTTTTTACTTATCATTTACCTTTTGTCTTCGGTTTTCATCCTTCCGCCAGCCAGCCTGCGAGCAGATAGGCGACGACACCGATCGGCCCTAGCGCACACAGCGTCAGGAGGACGAGCGCCACGCGAACCAGCGTGACATCCAGGCCGGTGCGGTTGGCGATGCCGGCGCACACGCCCATGATCTTGCCATTGCGACGGTCGAGGGTGAAAATGTTGTTCATGGTTCGGGCTTTCTGCTTCGGGATGGCGGAAGAGGATGGGGCGATCAGGCGACAGGGACGACGGGCACGGCGGCGCCGACGAACAGGCCTGCGAAGATGACGGCACCCAGCAGGGCGAAGGCGACGTTGTGGATCTTGACGACGGACATGACTGGATACTCCCTGATCTCTGGCCGGATCACCCGGCCTTCATGCCAAACGATATTGCAGAGGGCGTGCCAGTTTCGATTTTTGGCGGAAATGCGTCGATCAACAGCATCACGCTGCGCCAGTGTGCGATCATGATCCCCTCAAGTTGGGAAATTTCCCGGCCTGTTGGTGAAAGTTGCGCAGATGACTGACGATTTGCTCTTCGTCTACGGCACGTTGCGCAAGGGGTGCCCGCATTCGAGGGCGCTTCGGCTAGCGGCGGAGGCGGCCTATGTCGGTGCGGCAAGCGCCTCCGGGCACCTCTATCGCGTTGCCGACTATCCCGGCTTCGTGCCAGGCAGCGAAGGCAGGGTATGCGGCGATCTGTTCCGGCTAGCCCGCCCGCATGTGACGCTCGCCTGGCTCGACGAGTATGAGGAATGCGCGCCGCATTTCCCCGCGCCGCACGAATATCGGCGACAGCGGCTGACGGTCGATGGTCCGCACGGCGGGGCCGAGGCGTGGACCTATGTCTACGCGCTACCGGTCGGGAATCTGGAGCCTATCGACGGCGGTGACTTCCTGGCTTGCGCGCCCAAGGACGGCGGCTAGTCTGCCCGCGCGGCGGGAGAGGAACAGGAGAGCATGACAATGGATCGTGACGGGAAGGAGCATCCGGCGGCGGACCGGCTGGCGGAGGACATCAACTGGATCGGCAGCATCGGGCTGCAACGCCGGCATGTGCTGACCGGCGGCGCTTTTGCGGCGGGCTTCGCCGCTGCCTGCCGGCCGATCGCCAGCAGCGCGGTGGAAACGCCGGGAGACGGCCTCACCCAGGAAAGCGTATCGATTCGCGCCAGTGACGGCTTTGCCATGCCGGCGTTCGTCGCCCGCCCGGCCGGCGGCAAGCCCGCGCCCGTCATCGTCGTCGTCCATGAGATTTTCGGCGTGCATGAATGGATCCGCGACATGTGCCGGCGCTTCGCCAAGGCCGGCTACTATGCCATCGCGCCGGACCTGTTCGCCCGCCATGGCGATGCGACCAAGATCGCCGATTTCAAGCAGTTGGTCGGTACCATCGTGTCCAAGGCGTCGGACGCGCAGGTCATGGCCGACATCGACACGACCTATGCCTGGGCAGGCAGCCATGGCGGCAACGGCAAGCGGCGGGGCATCACCGGCTTTTGCTGGGGCGGACGCGTCGTATGGCTCTATGCCGCACATAGTGCCGCGCTGAAGGCCGGTGTTGCTTTCTACGGCCGGCTCGTCAGTGACAAGACGCCGCTCCAGCCGTCGAGCGTGATCGAGGAAGTGGGCAAGCTCAAGGCCCCGGTGCTCGGCCAATATGGGTCGCTGGACAAGGGCATCCCCTTGAAGGATGTGGAAGCGATGCGCGCGGCGCTGGCCCAAGCGGGCAAGTCTCCGCCCGACGCCATTACCGTGCATGAAGGAGCCGACCATGGCTTCATGGCGGATTACCGGCCGAGCTATAATGAAGCCGCCGCTGCCCAGGCCTGGTCGCAGACGCTGGCCTGGTTCGGCAAATATGTGAAAGGATAGGCTTTTCGCCTGCCCGGTCCGCGCATGTCGGACCGGGCGACGCGACCTATTTGTTCTTCATCGCCTCGACCGCTGCGAGCGTGCTTTTCACATGGCCGGCATAGTTCATTTCGCTGTGGACGAAGGCGATCCGGCCGGAAGGCGCGATGACGTAGGAGGTGCGGTCCGTCATGCCCGGCCGCATCTTGAGTGCGACGTCATAGCCCGACACGATGTTGGGGCCGGCGGACGCCACGGCGAACTTGCCCGCGCACTCCTTGGTGGAGAAGGCGACCAGATCATCCACCGGGTCGCCCGACATGCCGATGACCGTCGCGCCCGCCGCCTTGAACTTGTCGATATTCTCGGCGAACTCCCGCGCTTCGGCCGAACAGCCGGGCGTGAACGCCTTGGGGAAGAAATAGAGGACGACCGGGCCGCGCTTCAACTGATGCGAGAGCGTGAGCGTGAAGGTCTTTCCCGCCTGTGCGCCGCGCGTAGTGAAGTCCGGGGCTTTGGCGCCCACGGCGAGCGCAGCCATCGCACCGCTGGAACTCAGCATGGCTGCTGCGGCGGTGAGGGACAGGGTCAGGCGCTTCATCGGCAGGCACTCCTTCGGACGGTTCGGTCACAGGCGCGCAAGTACGCGCCATCAGGGGACGATTGATGATCCCGATGGCGCGCCCATGCAAGCTGGATAAAAGGGTGTCCGATGAGAGATAAGCAAAATTTTGGAGCGCCATTCATGGGAACCGGACCGTACGCAACCGGTTTCTGTTTCATGCGCGTCACGATCTGCCTTTCTTCGCTGATCCTGCTTGCCGCCTGCGGCAGCGAGGAAGGAGGCGGACGACAGCCGGGCGTGGCGACCAACATCGTGGACAGGGCTTTGCCCGACAGGATGGACGCGGAACCGACATCCAACGCGATCCAGACCGCCGAAGCGCCTCCCGCCGTCGATGCGCCGCCGCCTCCATACGCGCCTACCGGATTGATCCCCGCATCGTTGCAAGGGCGTTGGACGGGGGTCGATGATCGCTGCGGTGACCGCGCAGCCGATCTGGAACTCACGATCGAACCGGAAAACTTTGTTTTCCACGAAAGCGTCGGGGCGGTGCAATCGGTCACGCAGGGCGAGGAAGGCGGCGTGCGGGTAACGGCGGCCTTCACCGGCGAAGGGCAAAGCTGGACGCGTACGCTGGACCTGCGGCCCTCGGCTGACGGCGGCAGGCTGACGATCGTCAACGACGGGATCGCCACGACCCGGAAACGGTGCTGAACGCACGGCCGGTCTTTCTTCGACCGGCTCGCCCCGCTACAGCCGCGCGATGATCGGTCGGCTCACCCTAAGCGATTTCCGCAACCATGCGGACGCGCTGATCGTGCCGGACCACGCCTTCGTCCTGCTGACCGGCGACAATGGGGCGGGCAAGACCAACATATTGGAAGCTGTGTCGATGCTGGCGCCGGGCCGCGGCCTGCGTGGCGCTGCGCTGTCGGCCATGGCGCGCCAGGACGGGCCGGGCGGGTTCGGCATCGCCGCGGAGGTGGACGGCGTGGTGCTGGGCACTGGAGTGACGGCGTCCGCGCCGGAGCGGCGGCAGGTGCGGATCGGGGGCGTGGCCGCCTCCGCCAACGCGCTCGCCGATCATCTCTCGATCGTCTGGCTGACCCCGGCGATGGACCGGCTGTTCCTCGACAGTCCCGGTGGGCGGCGGCGTTTCCTGGATCGGCTGACGCTGGCGCTGCATCCCGGACATGCGGCGCACAGCGCGCGCTACGACGCGGCAATGCGGGCGCGCAACCGGCTGCTGACGGACTTGCGCAGCGCCGATCCGGCGTGGCTGACGGCGCTCGAGACCCAGATGGGCGAGCATGGTGCAGCGCTGGCCCAGGCGCGTCTGGACCTTGTCTCGCGCCTCGATCAGGTGCTGCTGGCGCAGCCTGAAGAGCCGTTCGCCCGTCCATATGTGACCATCGAAGGGGATGAGGAGGACGGCGAGCCGCTCGCCATGCGGCTGGCGCGCGGACGGCGGCGCGACGCGGCGGCGGGACGGACATTGGCAGGGCCGCACCGCCATGATCTTGCGGTCACGCACGTCGCCAAGAATCAGGCGGCCGCCCTGTGCTCGACCGGGGAACAGAAGGCGCTGCTGCTGTCGATCCTGCTGGCGCACGCGGCGCTGGTTACCGCCGATCGGGGGCAGCCGCCGGTGCTGTTGCTGGATGAAGTGGCCGCGCATCTCGACCCGTCGCGGCGCGCCGCGCTGTTCGACCGTTTGCGCCAAAGCGCGGGGCAGGTCTGGATGACGGGGACGGAATCTAGTCTTTTCAATGACCTGACGTCGGCGACCCGGCTGACGGTAACGGCGGGCCACGTCTTTCGTTCCGCAACATAACGCAACGACCCAACGACTCGTCGCCTCGCGCTTTTCATGGCCGCCGCGCTCTGGCCTAAGCAGGCCATCGGGGTTGAAGCCTACCATAAGTCGGGGTCGCACTTCACATGTCAGCTGGTTTTCGCGCGTTTTTCGCGACGTTCTTTCTTGCGCTCTCGACACTCGCGACCGTTCCCGCCTCTGCTGGCACATTGCAATGCGCGCCCTTCGCTCGTCAGGTGTCCGGCATCGATTTGCATGGCAACGCCAACACCTGGTGGGGCCAAGCCGAAGGGCGCTATGACCGTGGTCACGAACCGCGCGTCGGCTCTGTCCTCGCTTTCGCCTCCAGCCGTTCGATGCCGGTCGGCCATGTCGCCATGGTCAGCAAGGTGGTGAGCGGTCGCGAAGTGCTGCTGACCCATGCCAACTGGTCCTATCGCGGCGGGATCGAGCGTGATGTCCGCGCCATCGACGTCTCGCCCAACAATGACTGGACTGACGTGCGCGTATGGTACGGCCCCACCGGTGGCCTTGGTCTTCGGTCCAACCCCGCCAAGGGCTTCATCTACGCCAGCGCGCCCAAGGCAGCCGATGCCGCGCCGGTGCAGATCGCATCGGCCGATGCGACGGGTGCCGCCGCGCTACGCGCTGCTTTCTAAACCATTAACCTTTCCACAACGGTCCTGAGACTAGGGTCGCTCCCGGTGGGCTGATTCAGGATTTCAGGATCGCATATGGTTCGAAAGGCGATCCGGACGGCAGTCATTCTGCTGTCCGGCATGATGGCTGCGCCTTCGCTTGGCGCGGGGATGCTGCAATGCGTGCCCTATGCCCGCATCGTATCGGGCGTGGAGATTCGCGGCGACGCGCTCACCTGGTGGGACCAGGCTGAGGGCCTCTACAAGCGGGGGACCAAGCCGAAGAAGGGTGCGGTTCTTGCTTTCCGCCCCTATGGTCCGATGGCGCTGGGCCATGTCGCCGTCGTCAGCAGGATATTGGATGACCGCCGCGTGCTGATCCGCCACGCCAACTGGTCCGCGCCGGGCGCGATCGAGGAAGATGTTCTGGCGCTGGACGTATCGGCGGAGGGGGACTGGAGCCAGGTCCGCGTCTGGTACAGCCCCACCGGGCAGATGGGCGCGCGCACCAACCCCACCTATGGCTTCATCTATCCCGCCAAGGCGAAGCTGCATGATTTCACCCCGGACCCGGCGCTGGGCGACAGCATACGCTTCGCCAATGTGGATCGCCGTGACTGGGATGCGGTTGCCGCCGGGCCGCGATCGGACACGCTGCGGCGGATGCCGGTCCTTGCACTCGGACGTACCCCTCCCGCTCCGGGCAAGCGGCGCAACAGCGCTCCGCGTCTGGAAGCCGATCTCTCCATCGCCCGCTATGCAGAGGCGGTGCCTGCCGAACGGACCTTGAGCGCCATCATCGCAGACGTGAAGCGGGAAGCGGTGCTGAACTGAAAAGGGGCGCTGTTCGCGCCCCTTTTCGTCATTCGGATTCGCTGGCTTTGTCGTCGGCGGCGGGCGGTTCGGACCCGTCCGCCGGGGCCTCGAACCAGGCCTCGACCTCGCCGGTCAGCTTGATCGTCAGCGGATTGCCGTGCCGGTCGCGCGTCTTGCCGGCGGCGACCCGAATCCAGCCTTCGGAAATGCAATATTCCTCCACATCCTTGCGCTCGCGCCCCTTGAAGCGGATGCCGATGCCGCGCTGGAGCACGTCCATGTCGAAATGGGGGCTCTTGGGATTGGTGGACAGATGGTTGGGGGGCGTGTCGCTCATGGATGTTTCCTTGGAAATATCGGCCGCGCCTAGCGGTTGCGCCCCGCCGCCGTCAACCGCCTTGGCCTTCGTCCACGTCGCAGAAGATGCGGCGGATGACCCCCCGGTCGAGCCAGGCACCGAAGCGGCTTTCCGCGTCGGCCAGGCCCGTGAACGGATAGGCGATCGGCCGGTCGTCCACGCTGCGGCTGGCGGCGGCCAATCGCGTCACCGCATCGGGAGCGGCGGTCAGGATGCGGCCGCGCCGGTCGGTGGAGGCGCTGTTGAGGCCCACGACATGCCCGTCCTCGGCAAAGACCGGACCCCCGCTGATGCCCGACAATGTGCCGTCGCTTTCGGGCAAGCGGCCGCGCTCCGCCCAGGCGAGCACCGGCTGCGTCACTTCGCTCCTGCCGCGTCGGGCATTCGCTTCGCCAATCAGTTCGGAAACCACCAGCGTCGGCTCGCCGGCCGGAAATCCCATATGATAGCCGGGGGTGCCCGGTTGCGGCATGCGCGGTGACAGGGGCAGGGCTTCGGGGCTGGACAAAGCATCGGGCACCAGGGCCGCGTCCGCCTCGCGGCTTTCGATGACCCGCTGCACCGGCCGCGCGAACCGGCCTTCCTCCAGCCCCACCCGCGCGCAGCCATGGGTCACATGTTCCGCCGTCAGCCACGCCCCGTCCCGGTCGACGGCGAAAGCGGTGCCCATCGAGTCCGCCTGCCTGCCCGGCTCCTCGATGGCATATCGCTCGTCGCCCCATTGCGGCATCGGCCGGCGTGGGGATCGCGGGTCATATTGCTCGATCCTCAAAGGCGGCGTTTCCACGCCCTGTCCGAACCAGGCGAGCAGCAACAGTCCGCCAAGGGCGAAGGGCAGGCAGCCGCATCCGCCGCGCGCCATGGGTCAGCCCGCGATCGCGGCGGCGGTCAGGCAGGCGATCGCCGCCTTCGTCATCGCAAGGAAGATGGCGGCCGACCGCTCGTTCGCTTCGATTCGCGCGGGCAGCGTGCCCAGCAGGAAGTCGACAAGGCGGAAGGCGATGAGTTGCAGCACCAGCGTGACGCTGCCCCAGATGATGATGTCCCAGACATTGACCGATCCGGCAAGGCAGAAGGCGAGCGGCACCGCAAGGCCGAGCGCCGCCCCGCCGAGCGAGATGGCGGCGGCCTCGTTGCCGACGCGGATCAGTGCGAACTCGTCATGTGGCGTAATCCAGAGATAGAGCGCGAGCGCTGCAATCCAGACCAGCGTCGCGCTCCCCAGGTGCAGGAGCAAGATCGGCAAGCCCGACAGAAGGCTGTGGATGACGGGCATGGGGTCGGTCATGCCTCCCCCAATGCAGCAACCCGCCCGAAGGTTCAATCGGGCGGGTCGTTGCGGTTCGGCAAATCAGCGGCAGATGCGAACGCGGACGTCCCGGTCGCGATAATAGTCGTACCGCCACTCGGTCCAGCAGCGCTGGCGATAGGCGTAGCGGTTGCCGCGCCAACCATGGCGATCGCCTCGCCAGCCGTACCGATCACCCCGCCAGTGCCGACGATCGCCGCGCCAATCGCGGCGGTCGTCCCACCGGCGATTGTCCCAGCGCCCGTCACGGCCGTCGCGCCAGCCGCCGCCATAATATTGCGCTTGTGCCGGGACAGCGGCGGAGCCGATACCGGCAAGGGCAATGCCTAGCACCGCCGCGCCCTTCCAAAAGAGTCTCATGTGCGTCTCTCCTCATCCGACCCGCCGACCCTTGGCGGGAGCATGAAGCGGAGAATGCGCGCATCGAACTGAACCGTCCGGGAACGGTGCCGTAAGCGGCGGTTAAGGATATTCAGCGGCCCCGCAGCGCGCTTTCGGCTTCCAGCATATAGTCGCGCGTGATCGGCAGAGCGCGGCGGTCGCGGACATATTGGACCTGGAAATTCACCATCCCGCCATGTTCGAATACCGTCGCCGCGCCAGCGAGGTAGAAGGTCCAGAGGCGGAAGAAACGCTCATCGTAAAGGCCGACGATCTCCGCCTTGTGCGCCATGGTCCGCTTGTACCATTCGCGGATGGTAAGGCCATAATGAATACGCAGCACCTCGACGTCCGTGACCATCAGGCGCGTGCCCTCGCTGCCGCGTATCATTTCGGAAAGGGCGGGGATGTAGCCGCCGGGAAAGATATATTTCTGGGTAAAGGCATCGGTGATGCCCGGTCCTTCGACACGGCCGATGGTGTGGATCAGCATGACGCCGTCGGGCGCCAGCAACTCGCGGCATTTATTGTAGAAAGTGCGGTAATGCGCGGTGCCGACATGTTCGAACATGCCCACCGACACGATCCGGTGGAACGGCCCTTCTATGTCGCGATAGTCGATCAATTCGAACCGGACATGGTCGGCCACCCCCGCGTCGGCGGCGCGCTGGCGCGCGACCTTGAGCTGTTCCTCCGACAAGGTGATGCCCGTTACGTCCACGCCGCAGGTACGGTGGAGGTAGAGCGCCATGCCGCCCCAGCCGCAGCCTATGTCCAGCACCTTCATGCCCGGTTTCAGGTGCAGCTTGGCGGCGATATGCGCCTTCTTGTCCTCCTGCGCCTGTTCCAGGCTGATCCCGGCCTCATTGTCCGCGTCGGGAAAATAGGCGCAGCTATATTGCTTGTCGCGGTCGAGGAAGAGGTCGTAGAGTGCGCCCGACAGGTCGTAATGATGGGCGACATTGGCCTTCGACCGGCTCTTGTGATTGAGGCGCCAGAATTTCTGGCGCGCGCTCTTGATGCCGCGGCTGAGGACGCTCTTGGCGTCGATCGAGCGGCCCTGCTCCCAAGGATTGTTGGCGCGGATCATAGATATGAATTCCAGGATGCCCCCGCCCTCGATCGTCACTCGCCCGTCGATCCATGCCTCCGCCATGCCGAGGCGCGGATCCTTCACGATGTCGAAGGGCACGCGCCCGTCCTTGAAGCGCAGGGCCAGCGCCGGGAAGGCGGGATCGGGTTGCCCGACCGTGAAACTGCCGCCTTTCGCATAGTGGATCGTCAATTGGCCGCGCGAAACCAGGCGCTTCAGAACATGCTCGAAAATCTTCATGGGGTCGTCCTGTCAGGTCATTTCGCGGGCGTCAAATTCCGGCATACCATTCATATCCGGCATGATCTTCCCAATAGCCGCCCTTGCCGCGGCCGATGGCGGACAGGCTTTCCACCGCTTCGATCCGTGTCAGATATTTGGCCTGCTTGTAGCCCAATTGCCGCTCTACCCGCAGGCGCAAGGGCGCGCCGTTGGCGACCGACAAAGGCCGGTCGTTGAGCGCGAAGGCAAGGATCGTCTGCGGGTGAAAAGCATCGACCAGATCGATGCTTTCATAATAGGGCTGGCCGTTGCCCATCCTGTCGGCGCAGTGAAGGACTATGTAGCGCGCGCCCGGACGCAGACCGGCGGCGTCCAGCACGGTCTTCAACGGCACGCCGCGCCACCTGCCGATCGCGCTCCACCCCTCGACGCAATCATGGCGGGTGATCTGTTCGCGGTGCGGAAGTGTGCGCAACTGAGACAGTGAAAGCGACAGCTTCCGCGCGACCTGCCCATCGACGCGCAGCCGCCAGTCGGCAAAGCCGCCCCGCCACCACGCCTTGTAGTCGGGCGTGTTGGGATTGGCGGTACCGTTCGCGCGGAAGAAGGGCGAAATCTGGTCCGGGCGATACTCGGTCGCCAGCGCGTCGCGCGCCATCAGGCTGCGCTGCGCCCATTTGTGGAAATTCTCGGCGGAAAACAGCGCCTCGCGGAAGGTCGCGTTCGCCGCCAGCCGATCGCAGCCCGCCAGCGTTGCGGTCGCGCCCAGCAGAAGTGCGCGGCGCGCGATCATCATGGCCGATCCTCCGGCAGCCGGTAGCGGCCAGTGAGGATGCCGCGCAGCTGGTTCAAGGGGCCGGACAGCAGCACCATCGCGATATGGACCAGGAAGAAGGCGAGCAGGGCAAAGGCCATGATGAAATGGATGGAGCGCGCCGACTGCCGTCCGCCCAGCAGGTCGAGCAGCCATGGCATCGCCGCGTTCATGCCCGGAGACATGGTGAGACCCGTCAGGATCAGCAGGGGCAGCGCGACGAAGATGACGCCGATATAGCTCGCCTTCTGCAACATGCCGCAGCGTAGCGCGGCCTGCCCGGTCGGGAAGCGCAACCGGGCATGGTCTTTCACGTCCTGCCAGACGTGGCGGGGCGTCAGGTCCGATCGGGTGAGGGCCAGGTCGCGTTGCACATGACGGTTGGCGAGGCTCCAGACCATGTAGCCGAGCAGCGCGAAGGCAAAGAGGGGCGCGGCCGCCAGATGCCAATGGCGCGACATCGCCAGGCTGTAATGGGCGGGCAACGTGATCCAGCCCGGAAACCGATCCAGCACCAGCCACGCCGGATCGAAGTTCGCGCCATATTGGCCCCAGTAGAGGCGGGGATGGGCATTGAAGATGCCAAGGCCGCTGGTGAAAAGGATGTAGAGGAGCAACGCGTTCAGCCAGTGCCAGAGCCGGGTCGACAGGCGATGCCGGCGGACCGTCCTGCTGCTGTTGGAGACGCTGTCCATGGCCCCCAGCCTAGCCATTTCCACGGTGCCGTCCAACAGGAAAGGAGCGTCGCTTGCCCTGTCACGGATTTGCAACACAATGACCTAAATTAAAAAAATGGATTACGGGTCCCTTTGCAACGCAAAGTCCGTACCCTAGATGGCCGGTCATGATCCTGATGCAGATCATATCTGCTGAACCCATGTAAGAGGGCAGTAAGAACAAAAGAGATTTGTGTAGTCAATCTATGCAGAAACTCTGCATCGAACCTGAACGCCGGATGAATGTCTCAATAACGGCGACTAGATAAATATCGAGGACTTTATGAAGACTGTGATTTTCGCAGCGATTGCTGCTGCCTCCGCTCTGTCTGCTCCTGCTTTCGCTCAGGACGCCGCGCCTTTCACCGGGCCGCGCGCGGGCGTGACCATGGGTTGGGACAAGACGCAGGGTGAAGACGGCTTCGCCTATGGCGTGACCGCCGGTTACGACCTCGCGCTGACGCCGCGCGTCACCGTGGGTCCGGAAGTGTCGTTCGGCGATTCGACCGTCGATGGCCAGGGTTTCCACGCGAGCCGTGAAATCGCCGCTTCGCTGCGCGCCGGCTATGTCGTGACGCCGCAGATCCTGGCGTTCGGCAAGGTCGGCTACACCAGCGCGCGCATCGAGTCCGGCGCGGCCCACACCTCGCTGGAAGGCGTCCGCTATGGCGGTGGCCTGGAATATGCGGTGACGCCGCAGACTTACATCTCGGCTGAATATCAGCGCAGCGAATATGAAGACAATTTCGGCGGTCGCGACGCGGCGATCGTCGGCGTCGGCTTCCGCTTCTGATCCGTCCCGATCGGAAGAAAGAAAGGGCGGTCCGACGAGGCCGCCCTTTTTCTATGCCGGAAGCGGCAGAATGTCCGGTTCCACCCAAGCACGGCGCGCTTCCGCCGACATCAACCGATCGCGCGACCAATAGGTGAAGAGCCAGTCCTTGTCGCCCAGAGCGGACGCCATCAGCGCTGCATAGGCGGCGCAAGGCATGGCGTCGCGCTCCAGCCCCGCCAGCAACTGGCGCGCCATATGCAGCGACGCCTGCGTGATCGTCTCATGATAGCCGGACGTGTCGCTGTTCACGCCGCCGACGCTTTCATTGTAGCGGCGGATCATGTCGGGCATGTCATGTTCCGGCAAGATGTCTGGACGGCGCAGAATCAGCCATAAGGCGGTCGCGAAATGCGCGCCGTGCGTCCAGCGCTCCTTGGGCAAGGTACAGGCGCAAAAGGCGCGGGCCAGTTCCTCTATCTCTTCGTCGGTCATGGTTCGGTCCGTATCAGCTTTCGTCAGCAAACAGCGGCAGATAGCGGTAGCCGCGCGTAGGGTCCGGTAAGGCATCAGCCCCTTGCGCCTCCGCGATCATCCGCCGGGTCGCCTCGCGCGGCGACACGATCTCGACCCGGATTGGCTGCGCGTCGGCGGGCGTAGGTTCGTCCCGAGCGGCCAGCAACGCCTCCAGCAATCGCGCAGGCTCAGGCTGCCAAACGGCGTAGCCTTCGTTGGCGAGCGCAACCTGATCGATGCCCAGCCGCGCCAGCAGCCTGACCTTGGCCGCGACATCGCCCACGCCCGCAGACCGGGCCTGCGCGATGGCGAGGGCCGTCACAGGGTCGGCGATGCCGTTCATCGGATCGGAAAAGACGGGCTGCGCGCCGCCCCAGGCATCGGCCGGGCATAGCTTCTCGGCGGCCATGATCTGCCGGTCCGGCCGGATTTCGGCGGGGTAGATCCGGCACGCATTGGGGCGTCGATGATAAGCGCCGCAGCGCATGTCAGGCTGAAGATTGGGGCAGGGACCGTCGAACACGGCTGTCAGAAGCACGGCGACGGTTACGGGAAGCGCGCCACTGGTCGCCCGCACCGCGCGCGCGGCGCGATACGCCTCGCCGGAGGCTTCGGCAAAGGCAAGGTCGGGCGCGGCGTCGCACAGCAATTCCACGCGCCCGCCATGGTCCACCCAGTCAATGGCTTCGGACAGGCTGAGCAGCAGCCGCAGGCCGTGACAGCATCTGCCGCAGGCCGTGCAGGAAAAGTGCAGGGGCGAAGCCGCCTCTGCATCGGTAGGCGAAAGCATGGACATCGACGCGAACCCGGTATCTGGAAGAGGGAGCCGCCCCGCGCGTCACCCTGTTCCGGCGCACGGGCTTCCTTTTGAAATCCTCGCGCGCTCGTTTCGCTAAGGCCGGGTTTTCACGACCAGGTCAAGATGCCCGCACGAAAGGCCGATCAGCCGAGCGCGGCCTGCTTCTCCTCGGCAAGGCGCTTCATCTCCGCCTTGCTCTTCTTTTCGCTCGCGGATTTGAGCTGCCCGCACGCCGCCATAATGTCGCGGCCGCGTGGGGTGCGGACCGGGGCGCTGATGCCGCCTTCGAACACGATGTCGGAAAAGCGCCTGATCCGCTCGGGCGTCGAACATTCATAGTCCGTGCCCGGCCAGGGATTGAAGGGGATGAGGTTCACCTTCGCCGGCAGCTTGTAGTGGCGCAGCAGGCGGACCAGCTCGCGCGCATCCTCGTCGCTGTCATTCTTGTCCTTGATCATCACATATTCGAACGTGATGCGCCGGGCGTTGTTCGCGCCCGGATAGGCGGCGCAGGCGGCGAGCAGCTCGTCGATGCCGAACTTGCGGTTCAAGGGCACCAGCTCGTCGCGCACCTCCTTGGTCACGCCGTGCAGGGAGACCGCAAGGTTGACGCCGATCTCCTCGCCCGCGCGGGCCATCATCGGGATGACGCCGGAGGTGGAGAGGGTGATGCGCCGCTTCGACAAAGCAAGGCCGTCGCCGTCCATCACGACCTTGAGCGCGTCGCGCACATGGTCGAAATTATAGAGCGGCTCGCCCATGCCCATCATGACGATGTTGGTGAGCATCCGGCCGTCCGACGTGTAATGCGACGCCTCGTCGCTTTCATCGTCATTGGCGCTCGCCATATTGCCGCGCGGCCATTCGCCCAGCGCATCGCGCGCCAGCATCACCTGCCCCACGATCTCGCCGGGAGTCAGGTTGCGGACGAGGCGCATCGTGCCGGTGTGGCAGAAGCTGCAATTCAGGGTGCAGCCGACCTGGCTGGAGACGCAGAGCGTGCCCCGATCCGCGTCGGGGATGAACACCATTTCATAATCCTGCCCGTCGTCGGAGCGGAGCAGCCATTTGCGGGTGCCGTCGCTCGATACCTGCGCCTCCACGACCTGCGGGCGGCCGACGACGAACCGTTCCGCCATCCAGCCGCGCATCGGCTTGGCAAGGTCGGTCATCGCCTCGAAATCGGTAACGCCGCGATGATAGAGCCAGTGGAACACCTGCTTGGAACGCAGCTTGGCAGCCTTCGCATCCAGCCCGGCTTCCTCGAACGCGCCCTTCATCTGCGGGCGCGACAGACCCATCAGGTCGGTGCGCCCGTCTTCGCGCGGGGTCACGGCGCGCGGCACGGGCACAGGATCGATAGCGCCGGGAATCGGCATCAGGGGGCTGGCGGATGTCTGCATGGCCGCGCACATAGTCGATTTCGCGGCTTTTTTAAAGGCGTGTCGCGTCAGCGCAGACGCGCGCAGCCCAGCGCCGCCGCGTCGATGGCGGTGGCCGCGCCGCGCAGCGCGTAATTGTCGGCAAAGCCGCGGCCGTTCGCGCCGACGCTGGCGATGCTCATGCCGGTGGCGGAGCGCATCGCCGCGATGATCTGCGCGTCGGCCCGCGCGTCCGCAGCCCAGGCATCCATCTGCCCCGCGACCAATGTGAAGCGGCGCTCGCCGACCTTCAGAAGCACCGGCGCGTCGCTCCTGCGCATCCGGCTCAGGCGGAAATGTACCTGCCCGCGCACCCGCTGGCGGGGCCAGGTTCCGACCGAAGCGAAGCCCCTGGGCGTCTGGCCGGCCGGCAGGATGGGCTGCGCGATGGCGTAGCAGCGCGGCGCGCGAGGATCGCGAAAGGCACCCCAGCTATCGAAGATGCCCAGAGAATCGCGCGCCGCCGCCGGGCCGGCGATCGACAGGGCGCATATCGGCAGGAGGAGGAAGGCGCGCATCGGACCGGCAAAGCGCAAGCCTTACCCTTTTGCAACCCTTGGCATGGCAGGCGCGACTTTCAAAAGCCGACACGCCCGCTTGCAGGGGGCGCAACAGCGGTTATGAAGAAGCATCCATCATTGTCGGCGGGA
Source organism: Sphingobium olei (assembly GCF_042678845.1). Classification (NCBI taxonomy): domain Bacteria; kingdom Pseudomonadati; phylum Pseudomonadota; class Alphaproteobacteria; order Sphingomonadales; family Sphingobiaceae; genus Sphingobium; species Sphingobium olei. The sequence continues at coordinate 35,519 of NZ_JBHTLS010000121.1, forward strand.
TTCGACCGGGTCCATAGCAGCCACTTACAACAGAACGGACAGAACAGGGACATGAAGGCCACCATCGAACGCGCAACGCTCCTCAAGAGCCTGAGCCACGTCCAGTCGGTGGTAGAGCGGCGGAACACCATCCCCATCCTGTCCAACGTACTGATCGAGGCGTCGGCGGACGGCGCAATCAAGCTGATGGCGACCGACCTGGACCTGCAGGTGGTGGAAAGCGTGGCGGCGCAGGTGGAACAGGCCGGATCGACCACCATTTCCGCGCACACGCTGTTCGACATCGCCCGCAAACTGCCCGAGGGAAGCCAGGTGTCGCTGCATGCCGCCGAGGGCAAGATGCTGATCCAGGCGGGCCGCGCGCGGTTCAACCTGTCGACCCTGCCGCGTGACGACTTCCCGGTGATCGCGGAAGGCGACCTGCCTACCCGGTTCGAGCTGCCGGCCGAGACGCTGAAGCAGATCATCGACAAGACCCGTTTCGCCATCTCCACCGAAGAAACCCGCTATTATCTGAACGGCATCTATTTCCATGTGTCGGAAGAGGCAGAGCCGGTGCTCAAGGCCGCCGCCACTGACGGGCATCGCCTCGCCCGCGTCACCGTCAGCCGCCCGGACGGCGCGGAAGGCATGCCGGGGATCATCGTGCCGCGCAAATGCATCGGCGAACTGCGCAAGCTGCTCGACGAGGTCGAGGGGTCGGTGCAGATCAGCCTGTCGGCCAGCAAGATCCGCTTTGGCCTCGGCAGCGCCATCCTGACCAGCAAGCTGATCGACGGCACCTTCCCCGATTACAGCCGGGTCATCCCGACCGCGAACGACAAGCTGCTGAAGATCGACCCGCGCAGTTTCGAGGACGGCGTGGACCGCGTCGCCACGATCGCGACGGAAAAGACCCGCGCGGTCAAGATGAGCCTGGACAAGGACCGCATCACTCTGTCGGTCACCAGCCCCGAAAACGGCACAGCGGCGGAAGAGGTGCCCGGCGCGTTCCAGGGCGAGGGGTTCGATATCGGCTTCAACGCGCGCTACTTGCTCGACATATTGGCGCAGATCGACAGCGACCTTGTCGAACTGCATCTTGCCGACGCCGCCGCGCCGACGCTGATCCGCGAAAGTGACGACAGCCCCGCGCTCTACGTGCTGATGCCGATGCGCGTTTGAGCCGCTGAAACATCTCCATTTCTGCTGCTAAGTAATTCTCTGGCAAGGAGTTTGGGCTAGGTAGGGCCCATGTCCCTGCTGCGCGCTTCCGTCACCGACACGCCACCCCGTTCAATGACACTCATGGTGGCGCTCGGACTGGCGGAGAGCGGCACAGAAGTGTCGCCATTCTGGATTTCCGGCGCCTTCGCGCATATCGCCCGGCTCTGGCCGCTCATCCTGCTGGCGAAACTCTGCATATCGCTGTTGCTCAGCCTGTCCCCGCTGTCGGGCGGCGCGGTCCAGCTCGGCATCTTCGTGGCTGTGCTCGCGATCGACGCCATCGTCATGACCGTGCCGCGAACCGTCTGGTTCCAAGGCCACAAGCCCCATCTCCAGAAACGGATGATGTTGCCCGCAGTGTTCCTTTCGGGCCTGACCTTCAGCCTGTGGCTGTCGCACCAGCCGCCTGCTGCGACCGACACGTTGTTCCTCGCCGCCGTGCCGGAACTGGCCGTGGCCCTGCTCGCGGCGAGCATCTTCGGCAATCGCCGCCTGCTAGGCATCAGCTACTTCACCGGGGCACTGATCGTTTCCGCCATCGAGAAAGCGGGGTTGGCGCAGATCGGCCTGCTGATGAGCTGCGTCATCGTTATGCTGGTCGCCGCGCTGCGCCAGGCGATGCACGATCGCGAGCATGCGATCGAAGGATATCGGCAGGAGCTGCGTGCGAAACGATCCGACCGGCTGCTGCAGGAACATGAGCGGAGCGGCCGCGGCTGGTTCTGGGAAACGGACCGGCAGGGGTGCCTGACCTACCTTTCCGATCCACTCGCCCGGACGCTGAACCTGTCGGCGGACGCGCTGATCGGCCGTCCCATCACTGACATCGTCCGGCCGGGCGACAAGAAGCAGGGCGATGGCGAGCGGACGCTGGGCTTTCACCTGTCGGCGCGCACCGGCTTTTCCGACATTCCGGTCTGCGCCGCCCTGGTCAAGGACGAGGAACGCTGGTGGTCCATCTCAGGCCAGCCCGTGTTCAACGAATATGGCCAGTTTCACGGGTTTCGCGGTTCCGGCACCGACCTCACCGAAATGCGCCGCAGTCAGGCGGAAGTCACCCGGCTGGCGCAGTTCGACAGCCTGACGGGCCTCGCCAATCGCATCCAGATGCTGCGGTCGCTGGAACAGGCGGTCGCCAGCCGCCACGGCAAGCCTGGCGAATGCGCGCTGCTGATGCTCGATCTGGATCGCTTCAAGAGCGTCAACGACACGCTGGGACATCCGGCGGGTGATGCGCTGCTGCGTCAGGTCAGCCAGCGCCTGCAAACGGTGGTGGGGGACAAGGGGTTGGTCGGCCGGCAGGGCGGGGACGAATTCAAGATCCTGCTGCCCGGCGGGCAGGACGCGAAGCTGCTGTCCCATCTGGCGCAGGCGATCATCAGCGACGTGTCGCAGCCCTATATGATCGAAGGCACCGCCGTCGTCATCGGGGTGTCGATCGGCATCAGCAGCGCCCCGCAGGATGGGGTCACGGCGGACGCGCTGATCCGCAACGCCGACCTTGCGCTTTATGCGGCCAAGGGCGACGGGCGCGGGGTCCATCGCTTCTATTCGTCGGACATGCATACGGACGCGGAGGATCGCCGCCAACTGGAGCAGGATCTGCGCCAGGCGCTCATCAATGACGGCCTGCATCTGGTCTATCAGCCGGTCGTGTCCTCCAAGACCGAACAGGTCACCGGCTATGAGGCGTTGCTCCGCTGGAACCATCCGGTGCGCGGCGCGATCTCGCCCGCGGTCTTCGTCCCCATTGCGGAAGATACCGGCCTCATCGCGCAGATCGGCGAATGGGTGATGCGCACCGCCTGTCGAGACGCGGCCCAGTGGCAGGACGGCATTCGCGTGGCGGTCAACGTGTCGCCGACCCAATTCGCCAATCCGGGCTTCCCCTCCACCGTCATGGGCGCGCTGGCCGCGTCCCAGCTCGCACCCGAACGGCTGGAGCTGGAGATCACCGAGAGCGTCTTCCTGAACGACGACGACGGCACGGACGCGATGTTCAGCCGGTTGAAAGGCATTGGCGTACGTCTCGCGCTCGACGATTTCGGCACCGGCTATTCCTCGCTCGGCTATCTGAAGAAGGCGCCGTTCGACAAGATCAAGATCGACCAGAGCTTCGTGCGCGGCGCCGCTGCGAAGGGCAGCCGCAACAGCGCGATCATTAAGGCGATCGTCAGCCTGGCCGAGGCTCTGGGCATGGACACGACGGCGGAGGGCGCCGAGACGCAGGACGAACTCGACCTGATCCGTCAGCTAGGGTGCAGCCATATCCAGGGCTATGTCTATGGCCGGCCCATGCCGATGGCGGACGTGCTCGCTCGCCAGCAGAGCGCCGGCACGGCCGCATTCGCCGAAGGATTCAAATCCAGCCGACCCGAGCGCAAGAAGATGCTGCGCACAGTCGCCGTCCATCATGACGGTCATGTCTATAACGCGCGCATCCGCAACATCTCCGCCACCGGCGCGCTGATCGAGGGGCTGTGGAACGTGCCGGAAGGCACGCTCTTTGCCGTCGAGATCGCAGAAAGCCAGTTCGTCAACGCGACCGCGCGCTGGTCGAAGGAAGATCGCACCGGCGTGGAGTTCGCAGGCGCGATCGACCTCAGCAGCCTGCGCGCCGCGCCCAAGGCCTTGGCCGGCTAGGTCCGGCCCCCGGACACCTATGCCTCAAGCGTGAGGCGCCAGGTTTCTCCCTGCACCGGATCACCGAATTCGCTGTGCATCTCGACATCGATGCATTCGAAGCCGTGCCGGGCATAGATGCGGCGGGCGGCGTCCAGCACCGTGTGCGTCCAGAGCATGATCCGATCATAGCCGACATCCCGCGCGAACTGGACGCAGCTGCGCACCAGCGCGTCGCCTATCCCCCGACGCCGGGCGAACGGCTCCACATGCAGCAGGCGCAGCCGTGCCGTCCCGTCGCCTTCATCCGTCAGCAGCACGGCGCCGGCTATCACGCCCGCCAGGTCGGCGACCCAGCATTGTTCCCGGTCCGGCTTGAAGTCGCGCAGGAATGCGGCGACCGTTTCGGCTTCCAGCACTTCCAATGCACGTCCCCAGCCGTGGCTTGCGGCATAGAGGATGGATTGCCGCGCCGCGATCTGGCTGACCTCTCCCGTCCGCGCGGGTCGGATGACGAAGTCCATCGGCGCGCCGGGATCGAGGAGGAGGCGCGCTTTGGTCAGCGCCTGGACCAGCTCGTCGCGTTCAAGCTCGGCGAGGGGGGCAAGATCCTGCGCTACGGCGGCGCGCTGGCGCCTGTCGATCTGGTCGAACGCGGCGCGCCCTTGCTCCGTCAGGCTGATCGATCGGATGCGGCCATCCCCTTCGCGGCGATCCCGCCTGATCCACCCGCGCTGCTCGAAACGCGCGATCACGCGGCTGAGATAGCCGCGGTCGATGCCGAGTTCGGCCTGCAACGTCTGCGCCGCGACCGGTTCCCGCTGCGCGATCTCGAACAACAGCCGCGCTTCGGGCAGGCTGATGTCTGTGTCGAGGAAGCGCGCGTCGATCGCGCCGACATGGCGGGTGAAGAAGCGGTTGAAGCTGCGGATCGATTCAATGGCGGCGTCCATGCCGCAGGAAAACGCCATATAGTTGACTGAGTCAACTTAATTCGCATGAGCTTTGTATCTCGGACGTGGTCGATGGAGCCGACGACTGCCTAACCACGTCTTCCGCGCCCGGCCCCGAAATTGGGGGAGAAGAGTTTGCGGAAGCTGATCGACACCGTCCGGCCCTGCGCATCCAGGTAGCCCGGCTGGTAGCGCAGCGGCGTCATGCCGGTGGCGTCGGTTACGTCGCGTCGCTGGTTGAAGAGGTTGTCGACGCTGATCTGCACCCGCGCCCCGCGCAGGAAGGGCACCCGCTTCACCAGACTCGGCATCTGGGTGAAATTGGCGAACAGCCGCAGGTCGACGGTGGCGAGGCTGCCGAAGTCGAGCCGGCTGTTGCCGCCCAGCGCGCCGTCGACATGCGTGCCGCTTTCCCAATCGACACCCAGCCGCGCGCCGATGCCGTTGTTGCTATATCCGATGCGCGCCTGAAGCTCGTGCCGGGGCTGGCCGCCCGACGATCCGGTGGCGTCCCCGTCCAGCAGGTCGAGCGGCGCGATGCCGGGCGCGATCAGGATGTTCTCGGTGAAATGCCAAGTGTGGTAGAGGCTGAAGCTCAGCCGTCCACCGCCACCGCCGCCTGGTCCGCCGCCGAAGCCGCCGCCGGGAGGACCGCGGAAGCCGCCTCCGCCCGGACCTGCGCCGCTCGCACCGCGCCCGCCACGCTCGCCGCCCTGTCCCGCGCCGTCTCCCGGCGGAGGTGGCGGGGCGTCGCCGCCCTGCCGTGGCGGCCGGCCGCGCATGAACGCCGCGCGGATGTCGTCCAGTTCCTTCGGGCGATCCTCAGGCTTGGAGCCCGCGGCGCGCCATGCCTCGATCACCTTCTGGATGTGTGATTTCAGCGGGACCGACAGGTCGAAGCCCCAGCGCAGTTGCTCGCTCTGCGCGCGCAGGAAGTTGAGCGGCCGCGCATCGATCTGAAGCAGGTTGCCGTCCGCGTCGCGCAGGAAGCGCTGGGGGAAGGCGGCTTCCAGCGCAGGCGTCGGCGTGGGGAAGGCGAAGATCGGATTGCGGGTGCGGCTGTTGAGGTAGGTCGCGGTCAGCGTCAGGTTCGGTTTCTCGAACGGCTTGACCGTGGCCGTCAGCCGGAACTGGTCGCGCACGCTCTCGCGCAGGGTCGGGTTGCCGCCCGACAGCTGGGTCACGAACACGCTCTGGCCCGTCGCATAGTCGAACACGGACAGGTTGGGCGTGGCGATCAGCGGATCGGTGATCTGCGCGCCAGTGGGAGCGGCGCGATCCTGGCTGGCGGACGCCAATATCTGCACGGCGGCCACCGGCTTCCAGCGCAGCCCGTAGCCAAGCGTGGAGAGCGTGCCGAAATCCGAATAATGCTGCGCCGCCGCGTTCACATTGACGCTGACGTCGCCGACCGCGCCCAGCACGCCGCGCGACCGGCTGGTGATCGGCAGGTCGATGCTGACCTGGCCGCTGCCGATCTCCCGGTTATAATCGGTGCTGCTGGCGATGCCGCCGCGCAGCGACCGGCTGGAAAAGCCGTTGGCCGACGCGCCGACCCGGATCGATGTCATGACCTTTCCGGCGGGCAGGTCGAAGGGCGATCCGCTGACCAGCAGGTCGCCCTGCAGCGCCTGGCTCTTCGCCCGCGCGCTGTCGACGATGCGTGTGCTCACCAGCGTGCCGGCGAAGGTGCCATAGGGATTGACCGCCGGGTCGCCCGCGTCGATCGCCGACTGGATCGCGCCTGTCGCCACCCCGCGATCGGTGTGCGTGTTGGTGACCGACAGGTCGCCATTGCCGGTGAAGGACCATAGCCAGCCGCGGCCCAGCCCGCCGTTCAGCGTCAGCCCGACATGGCCGGTATTGCCGCGCACCTGCTGTTGCAGCGCGCCCGCCTGCGTAAGGTAGCGGTACAGCGTCACGTCGCTGGCGAAGGGGGAGAAGGGGCTGCCGCCCGGCAGGGTCAGCGCCGCCTGCGACAGGCCCTGGAGCGTATCGCTGTCCGACAGCTGCAGCCTGGCGTTCAACGTCGCGGACACGCCTCCCAGCGCGCGGGACAGGGTGGCGTTGGCGGCGAAGCTCTCCGTCGCGGGGCTGAGCGTGCGATAGCGTGTGACGTCGCTGACTTCCGGCATGTTCGCGCCGGCGACGAAGCTGGAGAGGGACGGCGGTGCGCCGGCTGGGCTCGCAGGCACGGCCGCCACGGTGACCGGCTGGCCCGCCAGCGCCGACAGGGCAGGATCGATCTGCGCGCCCGCAATGGCTGAGGTGATATTGCCGCCGATCGCATAGGGCCGACCGGGCGCAGCCGACACGATGCCCCGCTCGCTTTCCAGCAGGTCGGCGGCACGGTTATATTCCAGATTCAGGCTAAAACGGTTGTCGCCGCGAATGCGCAGCAAGCCGCCCTCCACCTCGCCGTTTTCCCCGCCGCCCTGCGTGGTGGTGCCGCCGCGCAGTTGCGCGGTTTCCGCCCGGAAACGCTGCCGCAGCACGATGTTCACCACCTTCTGCGTTGGTGCATAGCCATAGGACAGGGCGACCTGCTCGGGCAGGATGTCGACGCGAGCGATGGCTTCGGACGGGATGTCCTGGATCTCGGAAAAGCTCGAAATGCGCTTGCCGTTCAGCAGGATGACGGGCGTCCCGTTGGTCTGCGGCGCGAGTTCGGTGATGAGTTCGGAGATGGAGGTGACGCCCAGCGCGCGCACGTCCGCCGCGCCAAGCGACTGTTCGGGCTGGATGTTGCCGATCACCGATCCGCGCGGGGCCTGTCCGGTGACGACGATCTCATCCTCGTCCGGGGCGGCAGCGCCACCCTGTGGCTGATCCTGCGCCCGTTCCTGCGCCAGCAAAGCGCCGGGCGCTGCGCCGAGCAGGAGGGGAAGCAGAAAGACGGTTGCGGATCGACGCACGAAAACCCCCGAACAGAAACAAGATGCTGGTTTCGGCCTAGCCGCCACTTGTCGCAGGACATTGGCAAAGGCCAGGCTAAACTGTCGCAAGATGTAACGTCGCGGCTGAACCGGCGATGGCCGGGACGGCAAAGAGGCTGGCGGCAAGCGGGCGTGCGGCATAGAAGAAAGGCCATGCGCACTCTGTATCCGTCCATCGATCCTCATGCGTCCGGCCATCTGGATGTGGGGGACGGCCACGCCATCTACTGGGAACGGGCCGGCACGCCGGGCGCGAAGCCGGCCGTGTTCCTGCATGGCGGGCCGGGCGGCGGCATTTCGCCCGATCATCGTCGCCTGTTCGACCCGGCGCGCTACGACGTGCTGCTGTTCGACCAGCGCGGCTGCGGCCGGTCCACCCCGCACGCCAGCCTGGACGCCAACACGACCTGGCATCTGGTCGCCGACATCGAGCGTCTGCGGGAGATGATGGGCGTCGACCGTTGGCTGGTGTTTGGCGGCAGTTGGGGATCGACGCTGGCGCTCGCCTATGCGCAGGCGCATGTGGACCGCGTGACCGAATTGGTGCTGCGCGGCATCTTCACGATCCGCAGCCGAGAAATCGACTGGTATTATCAGGAGGGTGCGAGCCGCATCTATCCCGACAAGTGGGAGCGGTTCGTCGCGCCGATCGCGCCGGACGAGCGGAACGATCTGGTCGCGGCCTACCGCCGTATCCTGACCGGCGACGATCGCGCGGCGCAACTGTCGGCGGCGCGCGCGTGGAGCGTGTGGGAAGGCGAAACCATCCGCCTGCTGCCCGATCCGATCTTGTCCGCCACCCACGACGCGGACGATTTCGCGCTCGCCTTCGCGCGGATCGAAAATCATTACTTCACCCATGGCGGCTGGCTGGAGGAAGGGCAGTTGCTGCGCGAAGCTGGTCGGCTGCGCGACGTGCCTGGCGTGATCGTGCAGGGGCGCTACGACATGGCCTGCCCGGCCGAGACCGCCTGGGCGCTGCACCGGGCGTGGCCGAAGGCACGCTTCGAAATGATCGAGGGCGCGGGCCACGCCTATAATGAGCCGGGCATATTGGACGCGCTCATCCGCGCGACGGACGGGTTTCGTTAGAACAGCATGATAAGGAGGGGGCAATGCGAATTTCGAGCGGCGGGATAATCGGGATATTTCTTTTGGTCCTGATCACCCTTTCGGGGGCGCTGTGGGGTTGCCCCAGCTACCGCGTCTACAGCCAGGAGCAAGCCGGGCGGGCAGCGCTGGCCGAGGCGCAGTCATCCCGCCAAATCGCCGTGCTGGAAGCCAAGGCCCGGCTTGAAAGCGCCAAGATGCTGGCGGATGCCGAGGTGGTTCGGGCAGAGGGTGCTGCACGTGCCAACCGCATTCTCCAGGACAGTCTGGGCGGTCCAGACGGCTACCTGCGCTATCTTCAAATCCAGGCAATCGACAGCAAGGACGCCAGCATCATCTACGTCCCCACCGAAGCCGGATTGCCCTTGCTGGAAAGCAGCCGTTTGGTGGCACGGCCGCAACAGCCGGAATAGCGGGCTAGCGCGTGCCGGGGCCGAGGGCGGGGTCCAGGTCGCGGGGGCGGGTGAAGCTGGCGAGTGTCGCGACATTGTCCCGCGCATCGCTCCAAGCTTCGACGGCCAGGTCCAGGACCGCGAGGCTGGCGGTCGGGAACTTGACCTCTACATCCTCGCGCAGGGGGCTGGCGCCATCGTCGGGCACCAGGTCCAGGATCAGCTCCTCCAGCCCCGGATTGTGCCCCGCCATCAGCACCGTGTCGGCGCTGCCGGGCAGGTCGCGCACCACGTCCATCAGCGTAGCGGGGGAGGCAAGATAGATGCGCCGGTCCCAGCGCGCCTCCAGCGTCTCGCCATAGCCAGCGAAGAAGGTTTCCAGCGTTTGCACCACCCGAACGGCGGGTGAAGCGACCAGCAGGTCGAACCGCATCCCCTTTCGCGCGGCATGTTCTCCCATCAGCCGCGCCGCTTTCTCCCCGCGCCGGTTGAGCGGCCGGTCGAAGTCGCGGGCGACCGGATCGTCCCAGTCCGACTTGGCGTGGCGCAACAGGGTCAGGCGCTTCAACATCAGTCTCCGTTACGGCAGGCCGGATTCGAATCCCTGATGCCCCAAAGCGGTCGGTGCGCCAAGCGATTGATCGCGCGCCTGCCCACTGACCGCAATGATGGCTTCGTCCAGCGTCACGCGGCGCACCGGCGTGCCGGGTGGAAAGGCGCTGAGCAGGCGGCTGGGCATGGCGGCGGAGAGGATCACGAACTGCCCCCTGTCCTCCGCGCGGCGGATGAGCCGGCCGAACGCCTGTGCCAGCCGCGCGCGAATCAGTCGGTCGTCATAGGCGTTGCCGCCGCCGGCCAGCCTGCGCGCCGCATGCAGCACCGTCGGCTTGGACCAAGGGACGCCCTCCATCACCACCAGCCGCAGCGAATGGCCGGGCACGTCCACGCCATCCCGCAAGGCATCGGTGCCCAGCAGCGACGCGCGCGGATCGTCGCGGAAAATGTCCACCAGCGTGCCCGTATCCATCGGGTCGACATGCTGGGCGTAGAGCGGCAAGCCGCCACGCGCCAGCCTATCAGCGATGCGCGCATGGACCGCGCGCAGTCGCCGGATCGCGGTGAAGAGGCCGAGCGTTCCGCCGCCCGCCGCCTCGATCAGCCGGGCATAGGCGCCGGACAGGGCGGCGATGTCGCCGCGCTTGATGTCGGTGACGATCAGCACTTCGGCCCGGCCCGGATAGTCGAAGGGGCTGGCCGCCTCGAACCGCTCCGCGCCATGGGGCAGGTGGATCGCCCCGCTGCGCGCTGCCGCATTGTTCCACTCGCCCCCGCCCTTCAGCGTCGCGGACGTGACGATCACGCCCTGCGCGGGCTTCAGCACGGTTTCCGCGAGCGGTCGCGTCGGATCGAGCCAATGGCGGTGGAGGCCGATGTCGAACTCCCGCCCCTCCATGCGATCGACCGTCATCCAGTCGACGAAGTCCGGGTCCGCCGGCCCGCCGATCCTCGCCAGCAGGGCGAGCCAGGCCGCGATCAGGTCACGCCGCCAGCCGAGCGAGGCGACCGCGCCCTCGATCCGCGCCCGCGCCGCGCCGTCCAGCCAATCGGGCGCATCCTCGATCACGGCTTCCAGCCGCCGGGCGAGGCGGACGAGCGGCTTGATGAGCGCGTCGAGTGCCAACGCAGCCTCCTGCGCCGCCTCCACCAGCGCGCCGTCCGGTTCCGCCAGCTCCGTCTCCAGCCCGTAACCGGCATCCGCCTCGCCAGCGTCCGCAGCGCGCGCATAGACGGTGCCGCGCACGGCGGCGAGCAGCGCCTCCAGAGGGCCGAAGGGTTCGCCGGCGACAACGCGCTTCAACCACTCGTCGGCGGGCAGCGCCTGTGCTGCATCGATGGCAGCGCGGATCGCCTGGCCGCCTTCCTCGTCATAGCTGGCAAGATCGGAGAGGCGCGCGGCAAGACCCCGCCGCCGCCCGCGCGATCCATTTTCCGGCCCCATGATCCAGCGGCGCAGTTCGATCGCCTCCTGCCCCGACAGCGCGACGGAGAAGGTCGAATCGGCCGCGTCGAACAGGTGATGGCCTTCGTCGAAGATGATCCGCTGGGGCCGCTGCCCGGTTTCGCGTCCGCGCGCGGCGTTGATCATCACCAGCGCGTGATTGGCGATGACGATGTCCGCATCGGCGCTTGCGCGTGCAGACCGCTCGATGAAGCATTTGCGATAATGGGGGCAGCCGGCATAGATGCACTCGCCGCGCCGGTCTGTCAGCGCGGTTGATCCGTTGCGGCGGAAGAGCGTGGGCAGCCAGCCCGGCAGGTCGCCGCCCACCATGTCGCCATCCTTGGAAAAGGCCGCCCAGCGCGCGACCAGTTGCGCCAGGATCGCGGCGCGGCCCGCAAAACCGCCCTGCAACGCATCTTCCAGGTTCAGCAGGCAGAGGTAATTTTCCCGCCCCTTGCGCACCACCACGCGCCGCGCCGCCACCGCGGCATCGGGAAACAGGCGCAGCGATTCCCGGTCGAGCTGGCGTTGGAGCGCCTTGGTATAGGTGGAGACCCACACTGTGCCCTGCGCTTCGCCGGCCCAGAGCGATGCGGGCGCGAGATAGCCCAGCGTCTTGCCGATCCCGGTCCCCGCTTCGGCCAGCAGCATGTTGGGCTGGTCGCGATGGCGCTTGGGCGTGAAGGCGGCGCTGGCGGCGGCGGCATAGGCGCGCTGGCCGGGGCGGGGTTCCGCGCCGGCGCCTGTCAGCCGGTCCAGCCGCGCCAGGACCTGATCCTCGCTGAGGCTGATCGTGCGCGGGGCCGGGCGCGGCTGCGCCTCCTCCCATTCCGGCAGCTTCGAAAAGAGCCAGCGCTCCGCCTCTCGCGGTCGGGCGATGCGCGGCGCGACAAGCGGCGACCAGGCCCAGCGCAACCGGTGCAACGACTGGGCGGCGGTCCACGCGCCCTCCCGCTCTATCCAGTCGGTCGCGTCGATCCGCGCCAGCAGTGCAGCCGTCGCCTGCTGCAACAGCGCGGGAATGTCGCCTTCCTCGATTGGGGCGGGCAACCCCAGCGCCGCCGCCAGCCCCTTGGGCGTGGGCACCAGAAAACGGGCGGGGTGGATGAAGGCCCAGAGTTCAAGCAGGTCGAGACCGTTGAGTTCGGGGTAGCCGAGCCGCTGGCCGGTCAAGGGCGCGTTGAGCAGCAGCACCGGCGTCTCGGCCGCGCGGGCGATGGCCTGCCCCTTGGCAAGGCCCTGCGTATGGCCACCTTCGCGCAGCCAGATGCCGCCATGGCTGGCGTGAAGCGCGGGCAGGTCTGCGGGATCGATCACGTCGCCGATCTAGGCCAACGGGAACAAAAGGAAAACCTTAAAAAGCCGTCAGACCATCCGTCGGCCGAAGCCGCCCATAACGGGTGCCGCCATCTGGGGCCGGGGCCGCGCGGGCGGCGGCGCATGTCGCGGGCCGCGCGCCATTTTGAGCCGCTCGTAGAGGGGACCGTCGCTTAAGAGATAGGGGAAGCGGATGCCCATGCGATCCTCTTCGGACCATTGCACCGTGCCGAACACGGTATAGCCGTCCAGGTCGATCTGGCATTGCGAACGCGCAGGAAGGGAGCAGCCGACGATCTGCGCGCCGCCCTCGCTGAGGTCGACGATCGTGCCTTCCAGGCTGTCGAGCACCGTCGTCACGACTATGGGAATGTCGACGATGATGCGTTCGCGACTACGCTTGACCTGCATGAGACCTCCTGTCCGAAGGAATTATCGACAAGCAGGGTAAATGGGGGGTTAATTTTTGAGACGTCAGCGAAATGATTTGGGCGAATCTTGACCGTTTTCTTTCGCCGCGTGCGGGGGTAGGGGGCTGGGCATGACCATGTCCGACATCATCCGCACCGCCGCGCAGGCGTCCAAGGCCTGGCCCTATGAAGAAGCCCGCAAGCTGCTGAAACGCTATGCGGCCGGCGCGCCCGACAAGGGGCATGTGCTGTTCGAAACCGGCTATGGTCCCTCGGGCCTGCCCCACATCGGCACCTTCAATGAAGTGCTGCGCACCACGATGGTACGCAACGCCTTCCACGCCCTGTCGGATATCCCGACCCGGCTGGTGGCGTTCAGCGACGATATGGACGGCCTGCGCAAGGTGCCCGACAATGTGCCCAACCAGGCGATGCTGGCCGAGCATCTGGGCAAGCCGTTGACGCAGGTGCCCGACCCGTTCGGGAAGTATGAGAGCTTTGCCCACCATAACAACGCGATGCTGCGCGAATTTCTCGACCGCTTCGGCTTCGACTATGAATTCGTGTCGGCGACCGAGCAATATCGCGCCGGCGCGTTCGACGATGCGCTGCGGCAGGTGTTGCGGCGCTATTCCGCGATCATGGACATCATGCTGCCGACCCTGCGCAAGGAACGGCAGGCGACCTATTCGCCGGTGCTGCCGATTTCGCCAAGGAGCGGCATCGTGCTTCAGGTGCCGGTCGAGGTGATAGACGCCGAAGCCGGGCTCGTCCGTTTCGAGGATGAAGGCGAGACGATCGAGCAGTCGATCCTTTCGGGCGGCGCCAAGCTGCAATGGAAGGTCGACTGGGCGATGCGCTGGTATGCGCTGGGCGTCGACTATGAAATGGCGGGAAAGGATCTGATCGATTCCGTCACCCAATCGTCGAAGATCTGCCGCGCGCTCGGCGGACGCCCGCCCGAGGGCTTCAATTACGAGATGTTCCTCGACGAAAAGGGCGAGAAAATCTCGAAGTCCAAGGGCAACGGTCTCAGCCTCGAACAATGGCTGACCTACGGCCCGCAGGAAAGTCTCTCCTTCTACGCCTATCGTGAGCCCAAGAAGGCGAAGCAGTTGCACATGGGCGTGATCCCCCGCGCGGTGGACGAATATTGGCAGTTCCGTGGCAATTATCCCAAGCAGCCGGTCGAGCAGCAACTGGGTAACCCGGTCCATCATATTCATGACGGCAAGCTGCCCGCGGGCGAATTGCCGGTGACCTTCGGACTGCTGCTGAATCTGGTCGGCGTGATGGGCGATGCGACCCGCGAGCAGGTCTGGGGTTATCTCCAGAATTATGTGCCCGGCGCGAGCGCGGAAACCTATCCCGAACTCGACGCCCTGATCGGCCACGCGCTTGCCTATCATCGCGATTTCGTCGCGCCGACGCTCAAGCGGCGCGCGCCTGAGCCCAACGAAGCGGCGGCGCTCACGCGGCTGGACGAGCAACTGGCGGCGCTGCCCGAAAACGCCTCGGCAGAGGACATCCAGAATATCGTCTATGCCATCGGCAAGGACGAAACCTTCGGCTTTGCGGAGTTGCGCGACTGGTTCAAGGCGCTCTACCAGACGCTGCTGGGTGCTGATCAGGGGCCGCGCATGGGTAGCTTCATCGCGCTATACGGCGTCGCCAACAGCCGCCGGCTCATTGCGGAGGCGCTCGCCGCCTGAAGCCCGTATTCCCGTGGCATTGCGCTGGCTCAGGGAACTTTCATGCGGGTCGGTGGTTACGGCGAACGGTCCACCCCCCTTTCGGACTGGTGGCGCGCCTTCGCGCACGTCATCGGCCGCGTGCGCCCGGAAACGGGCGACGCGGCCAAGCGGGGAACGGCGGCCCGGAACCGATTGGTTCCGGGCCGTTTCGTTTTCGTGGGCCTTACCAGAAGAAGCCGCGATTGACTTCCACCACCCGGCCGGTGCGGACATTCACCAGCAGCACGTCATTATAGTGGCGGACCCAGCGCAGGTCGCGGCCGGCCGGCCGCAGCCGATAGCGATAGGGGTCGCTGACATAGTAGCGCGGCGCATAAAAGTTGGGGCGAAGCCGCGCACCGACATTCCACTGGTTGTAGCGGAACGGCGCGTTCCAGTTTCCGCCGCGATAGACGTCGCGATGGCTACGGCGATAGTCGCGCCAGTCCTCGCGCACTTCGGCGCGGGCGTCGCGCACATCGCGCCGCGCTTCGCGCACGTCGCGGCGGTCGCCATAGCGCTGCGCCTGGCGCAGGTCGCGCTGTTCTTCGCGCAGTTGTCGTTCGCTGCGGCGCACTTCGCCATAGGATTGGGCGGAAGCGACGCTCGGCACCACGGTCGCGGCCAGCAGGCCCAGGATGATGAACTTACGCATTGGTCTCGTCTCCCATCTGTCTCGGCAAAGGCTTGGGGAAGCCTTCGCCACGAGATCAGATATGCGCGCATTCCCCTGAACGGTCCGGGAATGGGGCTGTCAGATTCCAGTCATCTATGTCGCAAAGTGTAACGGCGATGGCCGGGCCGGTGTCATCAGCCCCACGGCCTTTCCCGGAACCATTTGGTGACGACATATTTGACGCCGCGCTCCACCGGGCGGGCGGCATGCAGGCTGGAGCGGTTGGGCGCGCCGTCGCGATCCATATTGTTCCAGATCAAAACCATGCCTTCGACCGGTGGGACCATGAACTGGCACATCGGGAAATGCGTCTCGCCGCCCGCTTCCACCGGGGAAAGATAGATCATGGCGGTCCAGGTCCGCTGTCCGCCGGTCTTGCGCATCGCCTGCCAATAGTCGGCGGCCGGGGGGAAATAGTCGCAATGGACCTTATATTCCTGCCCCTGCGTGTAGCGTTGCCCCTGCAGCGTCTCGCCATGCGTCGCCGGCAGGCCGGTAAGCGCGCAGATCCGATCGGTGACGCTTTCCACCAGCGGGTTCCAGGGCGACAGGTTGCCGCTGTGGCTGGTGCGATAATCCGCGTTGGCGCTGCCGGAAAAGAGCGTCGAAGGCTTGGCGCTGGCATCGATCAGCGCGCGCATCTCCGCGCACTCCTGTGCGCTCAGGAAATTCTGCCGGCCGTAGATTTCGAGGTCAGCCGCGTCGATGCGGCTGACCATCGGATTGCGGTCCAGCCGCCTGCGCACGCTTTCGCCAAAGGCCGCGCGCGCCGGCGAAGCGATGCCGCCATCGTCGATCGTCTCTGTCATGCCGCCGTCCTGCCACAGCGACGGCGGCCATGAAAAGACCCCGGAGCATCGCTGCCCCGGGGCCAGTGGTTCCTGAAGGCCAGTTCAGGAAGCCGCATGCCACATCACCAGAAGAAATCATGGATCACGTCGACCACATAGCCGTCGCGAATATCGACCAGCAGCGCGTCGTCATAATAGCGGACCCAGCGCAACGTGCCGTAGGCCGGTGGCAGGCGGTAGCTATAGGGATCGTCCAGCCAATAGCTGTTGCCGTAGAGCAGGCTGTTCAGGAAGATCCCGACCGAATAGCGCTGATAGCCGTAGCTCCAGCCGCGCGGCGCATAGTAGCGGCCGATGCGGTAGCGGTCGCCATAGCGGTTGCGATAGCCGTACCAGTCATAGCGCCGGTCCTGTCGCCAGCCATTGTCCCAGCGCCGTTGCGTGCTCCAGCGGGTGCGGTCGTCGAACCGGCGGCCCCCGTTCCAGTTCTGGCCGTTCCAGGCGCGGTCGTCCCGGCGATCGTTGCGCCAGTCGCGCCTGTCGTCCCGGCGGTCCTGTCGCCAGTCCTGCCGCACATCCCGCCGGTCCTGACGCCAGTCCTGCCGATCATCGCGACGATCATCGCGCCAGTCGCGGCGCTCCTGCGTCCGGTCGCTTCGCCAGTCCTGCCGGGCAGGCGCCTGCGGCCGGTTGCGTACATCGTCGCTTTGCCAGCCGTTGTCGCGCCGCTGCTGCCAATCCGTGCCCATGCCCGGCTGGCCTGTGGGACGGCCCGGCCGGTCGTCGCCACGCTGGTGCCAGCGCTGCGCCTGCATGTCCGGCCTTGGTTGCGTCACGGCCCTGTCGGCGCGATCGGGTCCGCGCTGCTGCCAACGCTGACCCACTTCCGACCGTCCGGGCTGCCCTGCCGGACCTCCCCGCCACCCGCCGCCGTCCGGACGCGCGCTCCGCTCGCCGCGATCGCCACGGCTCGGGGCGTCCTGCGCAAGGGCGGGTGCAATGCCGCCCATTACCGTGGCGGTCATCAGGCCCGCCAGCATCATCTTCCTCAACATCGTCCTGTCTTTCCTCGATGCGGACGAGGGGGATGTCCGCCATGACACTCCTTCTAGGACCGCCCGGATGTCGCAAGACTGAACCCCGCCGTCAGCGATCAGAAAGGAAGGCAAGGCTCTGGACAGGGGACGCAGAGCGACCCAAAGTAGGAAAATTCGCGCCGTGATGACCGAATTAAAGCCGGTCCGGGGCAATATTGTTAATTGAGATCAATGCGACCGCGTTGACATGGCCCTAGGACGATTGCGTGACGAAAGCCTCCACCACCGGCCATGTTCGCCAGGCCCTGCGCGAAGCGACGATGGAGGATCATCGACGGGTCGACATGGTCTTTTCCGGCTATGACCTTGGTTCGCGCGCCAGCTATATCGACTTCCTGACGGCGCAGGCGCGCGCGCTCGGCACGCTGGAAACGCTCGCTCGTCCCGATACGCCGCGCCTGCCGCTGCTGGCGCAGGATCTGGCCGAGCTGGATAGCGCCTATCCAGACCCGCTGCCGCTGGCCGATGCGGGAACGGACGGGTTCCGTTGGGGCCTGCGCTACGCGCTGGAAGGGTCGCGGCTGGGCGGGGCGATGCTGGCGCGGCAGGTGGGCGACGGATTGCCAAAGGCCTATCTGTCCGCCGCACATGGCAAGGGAGACTGGATCGCCTTCCAGCGCGCGCTCGATGGCGCGGCGGAGGAAGGCGGCGAAGGCTGGCTCGGTGACGCCGTGCAGGGCGCCCGGGCCGCCTTCGCCCTGTTCGCGCGGTCCGCCGGCGCCGATATGGCGCCTGCCCATGGCTAAGTCCGATATGGCGCCGCCTGCGGCGGTGGACCTCACCAATTGCGACCGCGAACCCATCCATGTGCTGGGGACGGTCCAGCCGTTCGGGTTCCTGATCGCGCTGACTGCCGACTGGCTGGTCTCGCGGGTTTCGGCCAACGCTGCCGACTTCATCGGCCTGTCTCCGGAAGAGATGCTCGGCAAACCGGTCAGCGCCGTGTTGAGCGCGGACGCCATCCACACGCTGCGCAATCGCATCACCCTGCTGCGCGGACCCGATGCGGTGGAGCGCGTCTTCTCCCTCGCCCTCATGGACGGCGGCCCCGCATTCGACGTTGCAGTGCATTTCTCCGGCCAGCTTGTGGTGATCGAGGCTGAACCCGCCAGCCATGACGAGATGGAGGCGAGCAGCACGGTCCGTTCGATGGTCGCGCGCCTCGGTCAGGTCGAAGGGATGGCAGCCTTCCTGCGGGACGGCGCACGGCAGGTGCGGGCGCTGACGGGCTTCGACCGGGTGATGGTCTATCGCTTCTCCGGCAGCGGGGACGGGGAGGTCGTGGCGGAGGCGCTGCGGCCGGGGATCGAGAGCTTCTTTGGCCTTCATTATCCCGCGTCCGACATCCCGGTGCAGGCGCGCGCACTTTATCTGCGCAACATCTTCCGCGTGATTGCCGACGTAAATGCGCTGCCTGTCCCGGTGGTGCCGCAACTCGATCCGGCGGGCGTGGCGCTCGACATGTCGCTCTGCCTCACCCGCGCGGTGTCGCCGATCCATATCGAATATCTGCGCAACATGGGCGTAGGCGCTTCGCTTTCCATCTCGATCATCGTGGAAGGCAAGCTGTGGGGGCTGTTCGCCTGCCACCATTATGGCCCGCGCCTGCCGACCTTCGCGCAACGCAGCGCGGCGGAGCTGTTCGGCCAGATATTCTCGATGATGCTCGAAAGCCGCGAGCGGGCCGAGACCGCCGACTATGAGGGCAAGTCCCGCCAGGTCGCCGACCGGCTGCTCTCCGCCGTCGCGCAGGACAATGAACTGCTGCACAATGCCGCCTGGCTGGGCGACATCATTTTCGACACGATTCCCGCCGATGGTGTGGGGGTCTATATCGATGGTCGGATGGTCCTGTCGGGCCTGACGCCGGACGAGCCTGCCTTCGCTGCGATCGTCAACATGATGAACCGGGTCGCCGCAAGCCAGGTCTATACCACCGACAGCCTTGGCAGCGTCCTGCCCGAAGCCGCCGCCTATGCCGATCGCGCGGCCGGCGTGCTGGCGATTCCGCTGTCGCGCCGGCCGCGCGATTATGTCGTCCTGTTCCGCGCCGAGCAACTGCGCTCCGTCCGCTGGGCCGGGCAGCAGGATAAGCATGTGGAGGAGGGGCCGGACGGCCCGCGCCTCAGCCCGCGCAAGAGTTTCGAGGCCTGGTCGCAATTGGTGCAGGGCAGGGCGCTCCCCTTCACGCCCGCCGAACTGCGCGTCGCCGAAACGCTGCGCACCGCCCTGCTGGAGGTGATCCTGCGCCTGTCCGATTCGGTCGACGCGGAACGGCAGCGGGCGCATGAGAAGCAGGAACTGTTGATCGCGGAGCTCAATCATCGCGTCCGCAACATCCTCTCGCTCATTCGCGGCCTGCTGTCGCAGACACGAGACAGCGCCCGCTCGGTCGACGACTTCATCGGCACGCTGGAAAGCCGCGTCCACGCGCTCGCCCGCGCCCATGACCAGATCACGGCCGACCGCTGGAGCCCCGCGCGGCTCTATGACTTGATAGAGGTGGAGGCCGGCGCCTATCTGGGCGAGAAGAGCGACCGGGTCCGCCTGTCCGGCCCCAATGTGCTGCTGACGCCCGGCTGCTTCACCGTGATGGCGCTGGTGATTCACGAAATGCTGACCAACGCCGCCAAATATGGCGCGTTGTCCGACAGCGGCGTGGTTGCCATCGACTGGCGCGTGGACGAGGATGGCAGTCTGCTGCTCGACTGGACCGAAAGCGGCGGCCCGGCCGTGGTCGCGCCCACCCGGCGTGGCTTTGGTTCCACCGTGATCGAGCGCTCCATTCCCTATGACCTGGGCGGCAATGCCGAAATCCACTATCGTCTGGCGGGGATAGAGGCGCATTTCTGCATCCCGTCCGCCCATGTCGTGGCGGTGCTGCCGGACAGCGTCGCGGCGGAGCGGACCCGGTCGCCTGCCCCGGTCGCAGCGGGCCTGCTCAACGGGCGGACCGTGCTTTTGGTCGAAGACAATATGATCATAGCGATGGACGGGGAGGATGCGCTGCGTGATCTGGGCGCGGAGGTCTCGACCGCCGCGAGCGTCGGCCGTGCGCGCGAAGCGCTGGCTTTGACGCCTGTCGATCTGGCCGTTCTGGATTTCAACCTGGGCGCGGAAACCAGCCTGCCGATCGCCGATCTCCTCGCCGAGCGCGGCATCCCCTTCATCTTCGCCACGGGCTATGGCGACGGTCTCGACCTGCCGGCACGCTTCGCGCATGTGACCCTGGTGAAAAAGCCCTATTCCGGCACGACGCTGGCGCAGGCTCTGGCACCTGTCGCCGGGGCGTGAGTCTCTCGGCCGAAACGGGCGGTTTCGTTTCCTTTCGCTTGCAGTGTTTCTCGAATGCCGATCCTATGTCGGCGCCTGTCCTACCTGCCGGGCCTTTGCCACCATGGCGTTGCCATAGTGGAAGGTGACCATGCCGATAGGATCAAGGCAGCGCAATAGAGCATCGAGCGTGAAATAGGAATCTTGGGATTCCCAGCAGGATCAGGATGTGATTCATCGTGATTGGAGGTGGATCATGGGGAAATCCTATTCAGCCGATCTTCGGGGCCGAATTGTCGATCAC
>NZ_JBHTLS010000122.1:0-79158 GCF_042678845.1 Sphingobium olei
TTCGGCCGCTTAAAGGACTGGCGCCGGGTCGCCACGCGCTACGATCGATGCCCCACTACGTTCTTCTCGGCCATCGCGCTCGCAGCCACCGTCATCTTCTGGCTGTGATCAACGAGTCCTGACCCTAACCGCCGATCCGGCGAGGATAACGGCGGTCGATCTCAACACCGCGCATATCGCGCTCAACCGATTGAAGCTGGCGGCAGCGCGAAACCTGCCCAACCATGCCAGCTTTCACCGCTTCTTCGCGCGCGCCGACGACCGGGCGAATATCGCGGCCTATCACGATATCGTCGCTCCCCATCTGGACGAAGCGACGCGCCGCTATTGGGAGGGGCGTGACCTTATCGGCCGACGCCGCATTGGCGGCTTCGCGCGGGGGATTTACAAACATGGCCTGCTGGGCCGCTTCATCGGTGCGGCGCACCTGCTGGCGCGCTTGCATGGGGTCGATCCGACCAGGATGCTGGATGCGAAGAACCGGGAGCAGCAGCGCGAAATCTTCGATCGCGAACTGGCGCCCATCTTCGACAAGGGCTTCGTACGCTGGCTGACGAACCAGCCGGCCTCGCTCTTCGGTCTCGGCATCCCGCCCGCACAGTTCGAGGCGCTGGCCGGCGACGCACGGATGGACAGCGTGCTCAAGGCGAGGCTGGAAAAGCTGGCCTGCGGCTTCGACCTCAAGGATAATTATTTCGCGGTGCAGGCGTTCGGCCGGGGCTATGCCGCCATGGACGGGCAGGGGGAGGGACCGTTGCCCCCCTATCTACAGGCAGCAAACCATGACGCGGTAAGGGACAGGGCGGAGCGCGTCGACGTTCGTCACATCAATTTCACGGACTTCCTCGCTGGCCAGCCGCCTGCATCCTGCGACCGCTACATCCTGCTAGACGCGCAGGACTGGATGGATGACAATCAGTTGAACGCCCTGTGGGCGCAAATCACGCGAACCGCCAGGCCCGAAGCGCGCGTGCTGTTCCGCACCGCCGGGGAGCCGAGCATTCTTCCGGGCCGGGTCTGCGATGCGGTACTGGCACGATGGAATTACCGGGCGGAGCAATCGCTGGATTACACCGCGCGCGACCGGTCCGCCATTTATGGCGGGGTCCACCTCTATGTCCTGAAGAACGCGGCATGAGCGACCATGGGCGGCTGATGGACGGCGTCTATCGCTACCAGCGGCATATCTATGACCTGACCCGCAAATATTATCTGCTTGGCCGCGACGGCATGATCAGCGGTCTCGCCCCGCCGCCTGGCGGGACCGTGCTGGAGATCGGATGTGGGACGGGACGAAACCTGATCGCGGCAGGAAAGGCGTGGCCCGAAGCGCACCTCCATGGCGTAGACATCAGCGAAGCGATGCTGAACACCGCCCGGACGTCCGTGACCAAGGCCGGCTTGTCAGATCGGGTGATCCTGGCAAAGGGCGACGCCTGCGCCTTCGATCCACAGTCGCTGTTCGGACGAACGCAGTTCGACCGCGTGTTCATCAGCTACGCCCTGTCGATGATACCGGGGTGGGAAGCGGCATTGGAGCAGGCCGCCCGCTGCGTCGCGCCCGGCGGACGGCTGGACATTGTCGATTTCGGTCAACAGGAAGGATGGCCGCGTCTCTGCAAAGCCATGTTGTTGACGTGGTTGGCCCGGTTCCATGTGTCGCCAAGGACGGGCATCGCGAGCGCAGTGGAAGCCGCGGCGCGCCATTATGGCGGACACGCCCTCAATCTGTCGCTGTATCGCGGCTACTGTTTCCGCGGGACGATCCTGGTGCCCAAAACGGCAAAAAACCGTGGAACGTTGGGCATTAGATAGACAATATATGGTCCAGCCCTGCTATTTCGACGACAATTAATGCAAGTCATTGTGTTGTGTTGTAATATCGCTACGCTCTTCTTGCTCGGCGGCAACGCCGATAACAGGGGAGGACGGCTGTGTGCAGCCAGCGATAAAGGCCGTGGGGCAAAGCAGTTCGGCGATTCTTGCGTGCGTCGGGTCCGAGGGTGTGGATTTCGCGCTGCCTTCCGCTGCGCCGGGTGAAGTCCATGGCTTGCAACATATCAACGCTAACGATTGTCCGACATTTACTGACGCATTGATGCGCTACGCGTCGCAGGCTCGGCTCAGCTTACGCGACACGAAGCTATTCATGTCCATCGCCGGGGCGGTGAATGGGACCACGGTTCGCACGACCAACGGCCGCTGGTTCATTTCCCTGTCCGGTCTATCCGCGGTGACGGGCGGGGAGCCGGTAATCCTCAACGATGTCGCCGCGACCGCATGGGCGACGGCTGACCGCCCCCGGGCCTTGCCCTTCGGCGGCCCGTCGGACCAGACGCGTTCGCATAAAGGCAGGCATGCCATTATTTCGGCCTGGCGCGGCGGGCTTGGTGCGGCCTGTGTCGACCGGCACGACGGCTTCCTCAAGATCGTCGAGAGCGAAGCCGGACATACACCGTTCGCCGTCCAGGACGAGGATGACTGGGCGATGGCCAAAGCCTGCATCGTCCGGCATGGAACGGCATCCTACGAACATATCCTGTTCGACCTGATGGACGGCCGGACACTGCACCGTCCCATCGCAGGGCATGAACTGGACGAGAAATTCGCGGTGCTGCTCGGCCGATACAGCGCTGAAGTGACGCTGACCTTCACGGCGTGGGATGGCATCTACCTGTGCGGATCGGTGTTCGACACGGTCGCCAAGCGAAGCCTGTCGGCCACCTTCCGCGCAGCGTTTGAGGGGAAGGGCAAGCTGCGGCAGTTGCTGCAACAAACGCCCAGCCAGCTTTTCCAGCTGCGCAACGGATCACTGAGCGGGCTGTCGATCCTCTACAGCCGAACGAGAACCGACTGAAGCGGCCCGGTCAGGCTGCCCGCCGCTCCATCAGTTCCAGGTCGAGCCGGTCCCAGATCTCCACCAGCGCGTTCACAAGGTCGCGCATCATCCGTTCGTCATGCGCCGGCCCTGGCGTGAAACGCAGCCGTTCCGTACCGCGCGGGACCGTGGGATAGTTGATAGGCTGCACATAGGCGCCATATTCGGCCAACAAGATGTCGCTGATCCGCTTTGCCTTCACCGGATCGCCGACCATCAACGGGACGATATGGGTGACGGAAGGCATGACCGGCAGCCCCGCCTCGGACATCAATCGCTTCAGCAGCGCGGCGGACGCCTGCTGCCCTTCGCGTTCCTCGCTCGATCCTTTCAGGTGTCGGACGCTCGCCAGCACGCCGGCGACCAGCACCGGCGACAAGGATGTGGTGAAGATGAAGCCGGGCGCGTAGCTGCGGATCACGTCGACGATCATCTGGTCTGCCGCAATATAGCCGCCCATCACGCCGAACGCCTTGCCCAGCGTCCCTTCGATGATGGTCAGCCGGTGGGCCACTTCGTCGCGTTCGGAAATGCCGCCGCCGCGAGCGCCATACATGCCCACGGCATGGACCTCGTCCAGATAGGTGAGCGCGTTGAATTCGTCCGCAAGATCGCAGATCGCGGCGATGGGGGCGACGTCCCCGTCCATCGAATAGACGCTTTCGAAGGCGATCAGCTTTGGCGCGTCGGGATCTTCGGCGGCGAGCATCTCGCGCAGATGATCGACGTCATTGTGGCGGAAGACGCGCTTCTCGCACCCTGAATTGCGGATGCCCGCGATCATCGATGCATGGTTCAGCTCGTCGGAAAAGATGATGCAGCCCGGGAGCAGCTTTGCCAGCGTGGACAGCGTCGCTTCGTTCGACACATAGCCGGAGGTGAAGAGCAGCGCCGCTTCCTTGCCGTGCAGGTCGGCGAGTTCCGCCTCCAGATCGACATGATAATGGGTATTGCCGCCAATGTTGCGGGTGCCGCCGGAACCGGCGCCGACATCGTGCAGCGCTTCCTCCATCGCGGCAACCACCTTGGGGTGCTGTCCCATGGCGAGATAGTCGTTGGAACACCAGACGGTAATGGGCTTGGGGCCGTTATGGCCATGAAAGCAGCGGGCGTTGGGAAAAGCGCCCTTGTTGCGCAGGATATCGATGAACACGCGGTAACGGCCTTCGCTGTGAAGCCGATCGATCGCCTGCGAAAAGATATGCTTATAGTTCACTACGACTGTCTTCCCGTTCCCGCGCGCCGGTTATGCGTGTCGCGCCATCCTCTGCCTCGACGTCGCATTTACCCGCGCAACCTGCGTATTGCCAGCGCTAAACGTTCGCAACTCTGGGTAGAAATGGCACTGACACTGATGGAAGGGCTTCGCCATTGGACAAATGGCCCATGGGTCATGGTGCTTCGATCAAAGGGCTTCGATGCGGTCCAGGCCATAACGGGCAAGCGCGGGACCGAGCGCCGACTGCCTTTCATCCAGCCGTGTGAACACCGCCGTCCCACGGCCGGCAACCGGCGGCCATGGCTGGCCCTGCGTCAGATATAGGATGCGCCGGGCGATGCCGTCGCCCCCATGCACGAAGGTCACGGGATGGGGCGCGGCGGCCGCCAGTTCGGCCTCCACCAGCGGAAAGTGGGTGCAGGCAAGAACCACGACATCCATGACATCGCCGCCGGGTTGATCGATCAGCCCGGCAAGCGCACCCCGAGCGACCGCCGGGTCGAGCGACTCTCCGCGCAGCTTGGCTTCGGCGAGTTGCACGAGAGCGGCCGATCCGTGGCGCAGGACGGTACAGTCGGCACCATGTTCCGCCGCCAGCCGGTCGACATAGGGCTGACGCACCGTGGCGTCGGTGCCTAGCACGCCGAACACCCTGCTTTTCGACAGGAGCGCCGCGGGCTTGATCGCCGGCACCGTGCCGACCACGGGAATGTCGAGCGCCGCGCGCACATGCTGGAGGGCGATGGTGGACGCGGTGTTGCAGGCGATGACGGCGAGCCGGGGGCGATAGCGTTCGACCAGCCGCCCCAGCAGCGCGGGAACGCGGGCCGCGACTTCCGCTTCGCTCTTCGTGCCATAGGGGAAACCGGCGCTGTCCGCCGCATAGACGATCGGCGCGGTGGGCAAGGCGGCGCGCGCCGGAGCGAGTATGGAGAGGCCGCCGACGCCGGAATCGAAGAAGAGAATGGGAGCATTGGGCGCAACCGTCATCGGCGCTGTGTCGTCACCTCAGGCGTCGCTGTCAACCAGGCTGGTTCGGGGCGGTATCGTCCAGCAGGCGGCGAAGAGCATCGAGACAAGCGTCGTAGCGCGCCTTGTCCGCCGCGTCATCTGACGCGCGCAGCGTCGCGAGATCACCGCGTAGCTGGTCGATGCGGCGAACAGCCATGTCGTGCTTCACGGCCTCGATCCGGGTCTTGAGCTTGTCCACTTCGGCAAAGGCTTCGGTTTCCTTCCAGTCGGGCTGCAGCTTCACCAGCACATCGACCGCATCCATCAGCTTGCCGATCTGGCGGCCATAGCTTTCGACCGCGACGATCGCCTGCTCGGTTTCAGGCGCGCTGCTGTTCTGACCGTTGATCGTCACATTGCCGAACGACCAGCCGTTGTTGAAGGATTGCCAGAGCTTCTGCGGGGCCAGTGCCATGCTGGTCCAGCCGTTGAGAAGCGTGTCCAATGGTGTGTCGGTCATCGCGGGCTCCAGGTCGGCCACAGGGTAGGCGCAGGGCGATGGAATGCAAGTGCGGTGAATAAGGCGGTACGCGACAGGGCCGCTACGGGCTTTCAGATGCGGGCCGCGTTGAATAAGATAATTGGCGTCCACCATTGCTCCGGGGCGCTGTCACGCTATGGTCGCGGGCATATTTTACCGGCGGATTTCATGACACCTCCCTGGATTCTTCCTGCTTTCGTGCTGCTGCTGGGCTATCTGCTCGGCTCTATTCCCTTCGGCATCATCCTGACCCGGATAGCGGGCGCGGGCGACCTGCGGCAGATCGGTTCCGGCAACATCGGCGCGACCAATGTGCTGCGCACCGGGCGCAAGGGGCTGGCGGCCGCGACTTTGCTTCTCGACCTGTTGAAGGGCGTGGCGGCCGTATTCACCGGCGCGGCACTGCTGGACGGCGGCGGGCCGATGGCGGGCGCGATGGCCTTCATCGGCCATTGCTACCCCATTTGGCTGCGCTTTGCCGGGGGCAAGGGCGTGGCGACGATGATGGGCGTCGTGACGGCACTGTACTGGCCGGCGGGGATCGTGTTTGCGGTCGTGTGGTTGGGGATGCTGTTCGGGACGCGCTGGTCCTC
The DNA here is from genome assembly GCF_042678845.1 of Sphingobium olei. Lineage (NCBI taxonomy): Bacteria > Pseudomonadati > Pseudomonadota > Alphaproteobacteria > Sphingomonadales > Sphingobiaceae > Sphingobium > Sphingobium olei. The sequence goes on from NZ_JBHTLS010000122.1 coordinate 6,183, forward strand.
GGTCGGCGGCATGTCGGCAGGCGTCAGCGCGCCGATCGCCATGGGAGCGTTCGGACGGATCGACCTGGTGCCCGTCAGCCTCGCCATGGCGCTGATCCTGCTGTGGCGGCACCGCGAGAATATCGGGCGGCTGATGAAAGGTGCGGAGCCCAAGATCGGGTCGAAAAAGGAGTGAGCGAGGCCGAGCGGTTCGACCGCCTCCGCCTCATCCGATCGCCGCGCATCGGCCCGGTCAGCTATCGGCAACTGCTGGCCCGGTTCGGCTCTGCGGGCGAGGCCTTGCGCGCGATTCCGATGCTGGCCGAGCGCGGCGGTGGTCGCGCCGGCGTAGCGGACGCAGGGGCGGTGGAGCGGGAGATCGCGACCTCCCGCGCTCTGGGCGCACGCTACCTGCTGATGGGGGACGCCGACTATCCCATGCTGCTCGACCAGATGGAGGGCGCGCCGCCTGCGCTGATCATAAAGGGCGACGCGACCCTCGCCGGGCGGCCTTGCGTCGCAATGGTCGGCGCGCGCAATGCCTCGGCGGCGGCATGTCGCTTCGCGCGGACGCTGGCACAGGATATCGCCCAACGCGACGCGGTGGTCGTGTCGGGCCTGGCGCGCGGCATCGATACGGAGGCGCATCGCGGATCGATAGACGGGGGGACGATCGGCGTCATCGCCTGTGGCATCGATATCGTGTTTCCCCCGGAAAATGCCGCCTTGCAGGAACAGGTGGCGGAGCGGGGCCTGCTGGTGACCGAACATCCGCCGGGCACGCAGCCGCTGGCGCGGCATTTTCCCGCGCGCAACCGGATCATTGCCGGACTGGCGCTTGGCACGGTGGTGGTGGAGGCAGCACCTAAATCGGGATCGCTCATCACCGCGCGGCTCGCGGGGGACGCGGGACGCGAGGTGATGGCGGTGCCGGGATCGCCGCTCGATCCGCGCGCACAGGGATGCAACGAACTGATCCGGCAGGGCGCGACTTTGGTGCAGAACGCGGCGGACGTGATGGAGGCGATCGGCGGCTTCGACCCGCGCATGGTGCGGCAAGGCAGCTTCGACTTCGTGGGGGAGCCGGTGTCGAGCGACGTGGCGGAGGCGGAGCGCGTGGCGGTGATCGCGTTGTTGGGCCATGCGGCTGTGCCCGTGGATGAGGTGATCCGCCTGTCTGGCCTGTCCCCGGCCGTGGTGCAGACGGTGCTGCTGGAGCTTGAGCTGGGCGGGCGGCTGGAGCGCCATGCTGGCGGGCGGGTGAGCCTCGCATGATCCGTTTTGCGCCATCCATGCGGGCGCTGGCTGTCTGCCTCGCCTTTCTGGCGGGCTATGTCGACGCGCTGGGCTTTCTGGCGACGTCGGGCTTTTTCGTGTCGTTCATGAGCGGCAATTCGACGCGGCTGGCGGTAGGCCTTGCAGGTGCGCGGGCAGAGGCGGTGGCGGCGGGGACGCTGATCCTTTGTTTCGTTTCGGGGGTCATTCTTGGTGCGGTAACGGGGGCCAAGGCGGGGCCGCGGCAGAGCGCGGCGGTGCTGCTGCTCGTCGCGCTGTTGCTGGGCGGCGCGGCGGCTGTGAGTAGATGGAGCGGGCTGTGGACGCCGGGGCTGCTGGCGATCGCCATGGGCGCGGAGAATGCCGTGGTCGAGAGGGAGGGAGAGGCCCCGCTGGGCGTCACCTATATGACGGGGAGCCTGGTTCGGGTGGGCTTCGGCCTGTCGGGCCTCATCACCGGGCGGAGGCACGCTGGCTGGACCGGCTATGCGCTGCTATGGGCCGGACTGGTAGGCGGGGCCTTGGCGGGGGCGTCGCTGTTTCCCATGTTGCGGCAGGACGCGATGCTGCTGGCGAGCAGCGCTGCGGGCGCTCTGGCGATATGGGCCTGGATTGCGGGGACGCGCATCGAAGCCTAGACGCTTGACGCGCGCCGTCCTTTCTTTCCACCCTCGCGCGTATACGTGAGAGACTTTCAAACCGGGGCATAAATGCAGCTTGTCATCGTCGAATCGCCGGCCAAGGCGAAGACCATTGAAAAATATCTGGGCGGCGATTTTCACGTCCTTGCGAGCTACGGCCATATTCGCGACCTGCCGGCCAAGGATGGGTCGGTGGACCCGGACAATGGCTTTGCCATGTCGTGGGAAAATTACGGCGACAAGGGCAAGCAGCTCAAAGCCATCGCGGACGAGGCGAAGAAGGCGGACCGCCTGATCCTGGCGACCGACCCTGATCGCGAAGGTGAGGCGATCAGCTGGCATGTGCAGGAAGTGCTGCGCGCCAAGAAGGCGTTGCCGCAGAAGGTGGACCGCGTCACCTTCAACGCCATCACCAAGCAGGCGGTGACGGAGGCGATGGCTCAGCCGCGCGCGCTGGACGAGGATCTGATCGACGCATACCGCGCACGGCGGGCGCTGGACTATCTCGTGGGCTTTACGCTCTCGCCGGTGCTGTGGCGCAAACTGCCGGGCGCGAAGTCCGCGGGGCGGGTGCAGTCGGTCGCGCTGCGGCTGGTGGTGGAGCGCGAGCGCGAGATCGAGAGCTTCGTGCCGCAGGAATATTGGTCGGTCGCCGCCGAGATGGAGCAGGGGGGGCAGGCCTTCACCGCGCGCCTCGTCCGCTGGAAGGGCGAGAAGATCGAACGGCTGACCATCGGCCGCGAGGGTGACGCCATGGCGGCGAAGGCCGATGTGGAAGCGGGGCGCTTCACGGTCGACAAGGTCGAGACCAAGCCGCTCACCCGCAACCCGCCTGCGCCGTTCACCACATCGACGCTGCAACAGGAAGCGGCGCGCAAGTTGGGCTTTTCCGCCAGCCACACGATGCGGATCGCGCAGCAGCTCTATGAGGACGGCGCGATCACCTATATGCGGACCGACGGCGTGCAGATGGACGGCAGCGCCATCTCGACCGCCCGCAAGGCCATCGCCGAGCGTTATGACGGCGGCTACCTGCCGGAGAAACCGCGCCAATATCAGACCAAGGCCAAGAATGCGCAGGAAGCGCACGAAGCCATCCGGCCGACCGAGTTCGGCCGCGACAAGGTGGGTTCGGGCGATCATGCACGGCTCTACGACCTGATCTTCAAGCGGGCGCTGGCGAGCCAGATGGCGAGCGCGCGGCTGGAGCGCACGACCGTCGATCTGGTGGACGGCACCGGTAGCCACGCGTTGCGCGCGACGGGGCAGGTGGTGATCTTCCCCGGCTTCCTGGCGCTCTATGAGGAGGGCCGGGACGACAGCGAGGACGACGATAGCAAGCTGCTCCCTCGCATGGCCGTGGGCGACGCCCCTGCGAAAAAGAAGGTGACGGCCGAGCAGCATTTCACCCAGCCGCCGCCACGCTATTCCGAAGCGAGCCTCGTCAAGAAGCTGGAGGAATTGGGGATCGGGCGGCCGTCCACCTATGCGTCCACGCTTCAGGTGCTGAAGGATCGCGACTATGTGCGGATCGAGAAGAACCGCTTTTTCGCCGAGGAGAGCGGGCGGCTGGTGACGGCGTTCCTGGAGCGCTTCTTCGAACGCTACGTGTCCTACGATTTCACGGCCGGCCTCGAAGACGAGCTGGACGAGATCAGTGGCGGGCGGGCGCAGTGGCAGGCGGTGCTGGAAGCCTTCTGGCGTGACTTCAAGCCCAAGACCGCCGAGGTGATGGAGCAGAAGCCGTCCGACATCACGGCCGAGCTGGACAAGTTCCTGGAGCCGATGCTCTTTCCGCCCAAGGCGGATGGCAGCAACCCACGCGCCTGCCCATTATGTGGTGACGGACAGCTTTCGCTGCGCGGCGGGCGGTTCGGCGCGTTCATCGCCTGCTCCAACTATCCGGAGTGCAAATATACGCGCAAGTTCGGCCAGCCCGGTGGTAGCGAGGGCGGTGCCGATACCGGGCCAGAGGTGTTGGGGCAGCATCCCGAGACCGGGCAGGACATCGTCAAGAAGTCGGGCCGCTTCGGACCCTATATCGAGATGGGCGAGGGCAAGGAGGCCAAGCGCGGGTCGATCCCCAAGGATCTGCCCGATGGGGAGCTAACGCTGGACTGGGCGGTGAAGCTGCTCAGCCTGCCGCGCGAGGTGGGGCTGCATCCGGAAACGGGCAAGCCCATCGTGGCGAATATCGGTCGGTTTGGGCCGTATCTGCTGCATGACGGCAAATATGGGCGGCTCGCCAATACGGCCGAGATTTTCGAGGTCGGCATGAACAGCGCGGTCGCCAAGCTCGCCGACGCGGCAAACAAAGGCGGGCGCGGCGCGTCCTCGCGCGAGCCTTTGAAGGTGCTGGGCAAGCATCCGCGCACGGAGGCGGAGATCAAGCTGATGGCGGGGCGCTATGGCCCTTATGTCACCGACGGCACGACCAATGCGACTTTGCCCAAGACCATCGAGCAGGATGCGCTGACGCTGGAGGAAGCGGCCCAGTTGATCGACGCGCGCGCGGCGGCGGCCCCTGCGAAGAAGGGGAAGAAGGCACCGGCCAAGAAGGCTGCGGCGAAGAAGAGCGGCGATAAGAAACCGGCCGCCAAGAAGGCGCCTGCGAAGAAAAAGGTGGCGGCCGAATAGCCCTCGGCCGTTCACTTCCAGCTTAACGAGAAGCAGATAGCGCAGCGCTTCCTGGTTCTCGACAGGCTCGAACCGAACGGAGATTGAGAGCGTCAAGGCGCGGGCGGCGCGACGCCTTCGACGATGAACTGGCGGCCGGTGGCGGCGCGGCGACGGAGGGCCAAGGCCTCTTGTTCCTCGGGCGAGAATTGGAAGGTGCGGGCGGCCGCCAGGCTGGGAAATTCCATGATGACGACGCGGGCTGCGGGCGGCGCACCCTCAGCCGGCACCGTCTGCCCGCCCCGCGCCAGATAGGTGCCGCCATATTTGGCCGCCGCGATGCTCGCCTTGGCGACATAGGTCTTATAGGCTTCCGGGTCGGTCACGGTGATTTCCGCGACCACATAGGCCTTTGGCGAAGGCGGCGGGGTTTGGGAGTGGGCAGTAGCGGCGGCCAGGGCCAGGCCGAAACAGAGCGGCGTCAACAGTCGCATATCCCAACTCTCCCTTTACAGCCCTCATCTACCGAAGGCTTCGTGTTCCTGCGTTCGCAGAAGCACTATATGTAACGGCCTCGGTTTACTCCACCCAATCCAGCCCTATGTCGCGGTAGATGAAGCGGTCGTCCTCCCAATCCTCCTTCACCTTGACGTGGAGGTAGAGGTGGACCTTGACGCCGAGCAGCGCCGCCAGTTCGGCGCGCGCCTTGGACCCGATTTCCTTCAGGCGCTGGCCGCCCTTGCCCAGCACGATAGCGCGCTGCGTGGGGCGGGCGACGAGGATCTGCTGGTGGATTTCGACCGATCCGTCCTCGCGCTCCTTATATTGTTCGGTGTCCACAGCGGCAGCGTATGGCAATTCCGCATGAAGCTGGTGATAGAGCTGCTCGCGCGTGATTTCCGCCGCCAGCATCCGGTCGGTCGCGTCGGAGACCTGATCCTCGGGAAAATGCCACGGCCCCGCCGGCATGGCGTTGGCGAAGGCGGTTTTCAGTTCGGCAAGTCCGTCGCCGGTCTGTGCTGAGATGAAGAAAGTCTCCTCGAACCCGACCCGCTCGTAGAGCTTCTGGGTGTGGACCAGCAGCTTTTCCTTGATGGCGATGTCGACCTTGTTGAGGACCAGCCATTTGCGTTCGGGGCGATGGGTCAGCGCCTCTATGATCGGCTCCATCTTGGGGCCCAGACCCGCCTTGCCGTCGACGATAAGCGCGATGAGGTCCGCGCCCTGCGCGCCGCCCCAGGCGGCCTGCACCATTGCGCGGTCAAGGCGGCGTTTTGGCGCGAAGATCCCGGGCGTGTCGACCAGCACGATCTGCGCTTCGCCTTCGATCGCGACGCCCATCACGCGGGTGCGCGTGGTCTGCGCCTTGGGGCTGGTGATCGCCACCTTCTGCCCCACCAGCGCATTGACCAGCGTGGACTTGCCCGCATTGGGCGCGCCGACGATGGCGACGACGCCGCAGCGCTGGGATTCGATTTCGGCCGTCAAATTCGTTCCATTCGTTAGATAGCATGCAGTGTAGCATGATGCGAGGTCAGCCCGCCAATTTATCCAGCAGGGCTTTTGCCGCCGCCGTCTCCGCCTCCTGCTTCGATCCGCCGGTGGCACTTGCCTCGCCTGCCCCCTTGATCGAGACGGCCACCGTGAAGCGCAGCGCATGTTGCGGGCCGGAGCGGTCGACCAGCGCATATTCCGGGGGCTTGCGCTTGTTGGCGGCGGCCCATTCCTGCAATGCGGACTTGGGATGGCGCGGGGCGCTGGTCTGGGTGTCGACACGGTCCCCCCAAAGGCGGCGGACGAGCGTGCGGGCTTCGTCCAGTCCGCCTTCCAGATAGAGCGCGCCGATCAGTGCCTCCATTACGTCGCCCAGCACATTGTCGCTGTCCGCCGCGCCATCGTCCCGCGCTTGCTTGCCCAGGACCATATGTGTCGGCACTCCGGCGGCGCGGGCAATCTCCGCGCAGGTTTCGCCGGAAACCAGCGCATTGTAGCGGCGGGACAGCTTGCCTTCCGGTTCGTCGGTGAAACGTTCATAGACCCATTCGCCCACCAGCAGGCCGAGCACCCGGTCACCGAGAAACTCGACCCGCTCATAATTGACCGCGCTGGCGCTGCCATGGGTCAACGCCTGGTCGAAGGCGGCGCGGTTCTTCGGCGCGCGGCCGATCAGGTCTTTCAGCCAGGCGTCGGTGTCCGGCCGAGGAATGCTCACATTCAAAAACCTTCCCCGATGCGGCTCCAGCGTGCAGCCGAAACCCAAGTCCAGGGCAGCAGCCAGTTCGCGCTGCCGTCAGTCGAGAAGACGGAAATCAGCGCCTTGCCCACCAGATTCTTCTCGGGGACGAGGCCGATGCCGCCGCCTTCGACCGCAGGGAAGCGGCTGTCCGCACTGCGGTCGCGATTGTCGCCCATCATGAAGAGATGGCCTTCGGGCACCAGCACCGTGTCGCGGTCGTCCGCCGCGCCATCGGGAACCAGGTCGAGGACGTTATAGCTTTTCCCGCCGGGCAGCGTCTCGCGATATTGGGGATAGCGGCACTGGCGGCCGCCGCCCGGCGCGGCTTCCTCGAAACTGGGGCGATAGCAGGGGGAGGGCGCGCCTTCCTTGTCTGCGGCGTTGATCATGTTGGGCGTCACGGGAATGACGAAGTCGGCGACCTTCTGCTTGGGGATCGCCTGGCCGTTCAGATACACGGTGCCGCCGCGCACCGCGATCATGTCGCCGGGGAGGCCGATCACGCGCTTGATATAGTCGTTCTTCTGGTTCGGCGGTGCCTTGAACACGACGACGTCGCCGCGCTGGGGCGTGGAAGCAAGGATGCGGCCGGGGATCAGCGGCACGCTGAACGGCAGGGAATAACGCGAATAGCCATAGGGCCATTTCGCGACCAGCAGATAGTCGCCGATCAGCAGTCGCGGCTGCATCGATTCCGACGGGATGTTGAAGGGCGAGACGATGAAGCTGCGCAGGATGAAGACGAACAGCCCCAGCTTGACGAGAAACCAGAGGAAGTCCCGCGTTTCGGATTTGGCGGTCATGGAGGGTGCTTTTCGTCCTTCTTTCGGCCCGGAAAAGGCTCGTTGCGGCTTTTGCGGCGTCCTTCCGGTCGCGTCAAGCATGGCGGATGGTGCATTGCACGATCAACCCGTCTAGGAAGAGACAGAATCGACCGGTGCAGCGTCGATCTCGACCAACGTCACAAAAGGATCATTCCACGCATGACCAGCCCTGCACTGGCGGCCATTGCCGCGCTTCCGCAAGCCGACCTGAAGTCCGTCTTCGATACCGATCCCGACCGGCTGGAAAAGCTGGTGCTGCGGCAGGGGCCGATCCGCTTCGACTGGTCGAAGACGCACCTGACCGACGATGTGATGGCCGGATTCCTGAAGCTGGCCGAGGAGCAGGGTTTTGCCGCGCAGCGCGATGCGCTGTTTTCCGGGTTTGCGGTCAACAACACCGAAGGCCGGGCGGCGGAACATCCCGCCGAGCGAGGGGAGGGTAATGCCGACAGCGTGGCGCGGGCCAAAGTGCTGCATGGGCGGATGCGCGCACTGATCGACGCGATAGAGGCGGGCGCTCTGGGTGACGTGCGCCATATCCTGCACATCGGCATCGGGGGATCGGCGCTCGGCCCCAAGCTGATCGTCGATGCGCTGGACGGCGACGGCGTCCGCTATGACGTGGCGATCGTGTCCAATGTGGACGGCACCGCGCTGGAGCGGGCGATCGAGGGGTTCGACCCTCATGCCACGCTGATCGCGGTCGCATCGAAGACGTTCACGACGACCGAGACGATGCTGAACGCCGCCAGCGCGATCAACTGGCTGGTCGAGGCGGGCGTGGAAGACCCCTATGGCAGGGTGATCGCGCTGACCGCCGCGCCGGACAAGGCGATCGAATGGGGGGTGGACGAAACCCGCATCCTGCCGTTCGCGGAATCGGTGGGGGGCCGCTATTCGCTCTGGTCGTCGATCGGCTTTCCGGCCGCGCTGGCGCTGGGATGGGACGCGTTCGAAAGCCTGCTGGAGGGCGCGGCGGCGATGGACCGGCATTTTCGCCTGTCCCCGCCAGCGGAGAACGCGCCGCTGATCGCCGCCTTCGTGGACCAATATTATACCGGCGTCCTGGGTTGCCAGACGCGCGCGCTGTTCGCCTATGACGAGCGGCTGGCGCTGCTGCCCTCCTACCTCCAGCAGCTGGAGATGGAGAGCAACGGCAAGAGCGTGAAGCGCGACGGCACGCCGGTCGATGGCCCGACGGCGCCGATCACCTGGGGTGGAGTGGGCACCGACGCGCAGCATGCGGTGTTCCAGTTGCTGCATCAGGGGACGATCCTGACGCCGGTCGAGTTCATCGCCTCGATCGAGCCGGGCAACACGCTCGATCCCGCGCATCACCGGGCGTTGCTGGTCAACTGCTTCGCGCAGGGGGCGGCGCTGATGCGCGGCAAGGAGAATGCGGACGATCCCGCGCGCGCCTATCCGGGCAACCGGCCGTCCACGACCATCCTGCTGGACGATGTGACGCCAGAGGCGCTGGGTGCGCTGATCGCCTTCTATGAGCATCGCACTTTCGCGAACGCCGTGTTGATGGGGATCAACCCCTTCGACCAGTTCGGCGTGGAGCTGGGCAAGGAGATCGCCAAGTCGATCGAGGCGAACGGCCCCACCGGCTTCGATCCGTCGACCATGGCGCTCATTGGGCTGGCGCTGGGGGAATAAGCAACGGGATCGACATTCCCATTTGTAACTCGCCCCCGCACCCGCCATATCCGCCGCACACAAGCGGAGTGGCTTCATGAGCGAGTTTGACTACGACCTTTTCGTCATTGGCGCGGGATCTGGCGGGGTGCGCGCGTCGCGCGTATCGGCCGCGCATGGCGCGAAGGTCGCGGTGGCGGAGGAATATCGGGTCGGGGGCACCTGCGTCATCCGCGGGTGCGTGCCCAAGAAGCTGCTGATCTACGGCGCGCATTTTGCCGAGGATTTGAAGGATGCCCGCCGTTTCGGCTGGAACGTGCCCGATTGCGGCTTTGAATGGACGACGCTGCGGGACAATGTGCTGGCCGATGTCGACCGGCTGGAGGGGCTGTACCGCAACACGCTCAACAATCATCAGGTGGAGGTCATCCCCGAACGGGCGACCGTCACTGGCCCCCACACGGTGCGGCTGGCGAGCGGGCGGGAGATCAGCGCCAAGGTCATCCTGATCGCGACGGGCGCCTGGCCGATCATCCCCGAAATCGAGGGGGCGGAGCATGGCATCACCTCCAACGAGGTGTTCCATCTGGAAGAATGCCCCCGCCGCATCGTTATCGTCGGCGGCGGCTATATCGCCAATGAATTTGCCGGCATCTTCCACCAGTTCGGCGCACATGTGACGATGGTCAATCGAGGCAGCGACCTGCTGCGCGGCTATGATGCGCAGATTCGCGACCGGCTGCTCCAGATTTCCATGACCAAGGGGATCAATTTCCGTTTCAACGCGAAGATGCAGCGGATCGAGAAGAATGAGGACGGCACCTTGTGCGTGCGGTTCGAGAGCGGCGATCCGGTCGCCGCCGACCTGGTGCTGTTCGCCACCGGCCGCCGTCCCCATACGGAAGGGCTGGGCCTAGAAAATGCTGGAGTCGAACTCAATGAAAAGGGCGCGATCAAGGTCGATGAGTATAGCCGCACCAGTTGCGAGAGCATCTATGCTGTGGGCGACGTTACGGACCGCCTGCAGCTGACCCCGGTCGCCATCCGGGAGGGCCATGCCTTCGCCGACAGCGTGTTCGGCGGGAACAAGCGCAAGGTCGACTATAGCTGCGTGCCGTCCGCCGTGTTCAGCCATCCGCCGCTTGCGGGCGTTGGCATGACCGAGGCTGAGGCGCGCAACAAGCTAGGCACGGTGAAGATATTCACGTCCGACTTTCGCCCGATGAAGAATGTGCTGGCGAACCGGGACGAGCGCGCGCTCTACAAGATGGTGGTGGACGCGACCACCAATCGCGTCGTGGGGCTGCACATGATCGGGCCGGACGCGCCGGAAATCCTGCAGGCGGCCGCTGTCGCGGTGAAGGCGGGGCTGACCAAGCAGGATTTCGACGACACAGTCGCGCTGCACCCCAGCATGGCTGAGGAGTTGGTTCTGCTGAAATAGCGGCGGTTCAGGTCCGCGCGAACGTGACCACCAGCGCGTCGCGCCAGGCGGGCAGCGCTGGATTGAGAGGATGGATCTCCGTGACGCCGTGCAGGATGCGATGGTCGTCGATCAGCATCGTGTCCGCCGGGTCGGTCAGGGTGAATTCCCCGAGCGGGCGACCATCGGGCGCGCCGATGCGGGTCACGCCCTCCCGCACGTTGCGGCGCTCGACCAGCATCACCAGAACGCGGTCGACCCCGTCGCGATGCATCCCCTCGGGCGTGGGCCGGCCTTCTTCGCCCGCCTTCGCCTCGATGCGGAACTGGTGCAGTTCGACATGCCAGGTGCCAGTCGAGGGCGGATCGAAACTGCGGGCGCAGAAGGCAAGGATCGCCTGCATGGTGGTCGAGGCGGCGGTCGCATCCTCGACCGGATCGAACCAGCGCTGCACGTCGCCGTTCAGCGGATTATAGTCGCGGCTTTGATAATGGGGCTGGTGCGGCTTGCGCAGGTAAAGACCGCGATTCAGCGCGAAGGCGGCGTGGCGGCGGCGGCGGTAGCGCCCGCCATCGGCCATGTAGAGGTCCGGGCCGAGATGGTTCCAGCTTTGGGCGAACGCCACCCAGTCGGCGCCGCCGATGCCCAGGGTATCGAGCATCTGCGCGCCCGGTATGCGCGCATAGCCCTGGCGGTCCAGCGCGTCTTCCGATTTCGTCAGGCAGTCCGTGTCGCTCATATCATCATCCTTAAGCGGATGAAGAGACGAGCGACAGGGCCGCTTTCCCCAATGTGGCTCAGGCGCGTCGACCAGGACGGATGTCAGGCGATCGTCGGGACGATGCCGCCTTCCACCCGAAGGGCCGCGCCGTTGGTAGCGGCGGCAAGCGGGCTGGCGAGATAGGCCACCATCGCGCCGACTTCATCCGCTTCGATGAGGCGCTTGATGAGCGAGAGCGGGCGCAGCCTGGTGAAGAACTCCGCTTCGCGCTCGACTTCGGGCGCATCCTTGTTCTCGACCACCGATCGGATGAACTCCACGATCCCCTCGGACCGGGTCGGGCCGGGAAGGACGCTGTTCACCGTGACGCCGGTGCCCCGCGTCCCTTCGGCAAGGCCGCGCGAGATCGACAGCTGCGCCGACTTGGTCATGCCGTAATGGATCATCTCGGCGGGGGGCAGCAGGCCGCTTTCGCTGGCGATGAAGATGATACGGCCCCAATCGGCCTTCAGCATCTGCGGGAAATAGTGGCGGGACAGCCGAGCGCCGCTGACCACGTTCACCTCGAACAGATGGTGCCAGTCGGCGTCGCTGATCTGAGTGAAGTCCTTCGCTTCGTAGATGCCGAGATTGTTGACCAGGATGTCAGTCGCCGGGACGGCGGCGATGAGCGTAGCGGCCCCTTCTGCCGTAGCGGGATCGGCCAGCACCGGGTTCACCGCGCCGCCGATTTCCGCAGCGGCGGCATCCAGCTTGGCCTGGTTGCGGCCGGTGATGGTGACGGCGACGCCTTCCTGCGAAAGGCGCTTGGCGATGGCAAGGCCGATGCCTGCGGTCGATCCGGTGACGATGGCGGTCTTGCCGTCGAGCTTGAGGTCCATGACTGTGCTTCCTTTGTCGAAATGAGACAACGATGTGGACAGTAGATAGCGCATTGGGCATTGATGATTAGAGGGAATGATGGAACTTCATAAGTGAATCCAAAACATGAATAATCATCTGGCCGACGTGGAGAATTTCCTCATGGTGGCGGGCGAGGGCAGCTTTGCGGGAGCCGCGAAGGCCCTCCGCCTGACGCCTTCGGCGGTGAGCCGTTCCGTTGCGCGGTTGGAGAAGCGGCTGGGCGTGGCGCTGATCCGCCGAACCACCCGATCTCTGGCGCTGACGCGTGAGGGACTGGCCTATCGCGACCGGATGCGCGCGATCCTGAGCGACATGTTCGATCTTGAAAACAGCCTTGCGCAGGAAGCGCAGGGGCCGCGCGGCCTGCTGCGGATCAACGCGTCGCCCTCCTTCGGCGTGCATTGCCTGATCCCCGTCTTGCCGCGCTTTGCCGAGCTGTATCCGGCGATCACGGTCGACCTGACGCTGACCGACGCGATTGTCGATCTGGTGGAGGAGCGGGCCGACGTGGCGATACGGATTGGACCGCTGCGCGACACGCGGCTGCGTGCGAAGAAGCTGGGGCGCAGTCGCATGGTGCTGGTGGCGAGCCCGGACTATCTGGCGCGGCGCGGCACCCCGCAGAGGCCGGACGATCTGGACGCGCATGACTGCCTGCGCTTCAGCTTCCGCCGGTCGGTGGACAGTTGGCCCTTCTTGATCGACGGCCGGCTGGTGCATCGCCCGGTGGAGGGGCGCTTCTTCGGAAATTCGGGGGAGGTCGTGCGGGAAATGGCGGTCGCGGGCTGCGGCATCGCGCGCCACGGACGCTTCCATGTGGCGCGCGACCTGCGCGACGGGCGGCTGGTCGAGCTGCTGCGCGACTATGACGCCGGCGATGGCGAGGACATTCACGCCCTCTATGCGCCGGAAGACCGTGCCGCCGCGCGCATCAGGGCGCTGCTGGATTTCCTGGAAGCGGAGATGCACGTGGAGGGTTGAGCAACAGGCTCTATAGCGGTTTCTCGGCTAGCAACCTGCCACTCAACAGAGCTTGAGCCTCTCGGGCACTGTCAGCGCTCAATGTCGCGGAGCCGGCAGGCAACGGAGCGTCCGCGCGCCTGCCATGCCGATCGATATCCTCGATCAGCATTTTCATCTCGGCAATTTCCTTGACCTGATCGCGCGTGATCCGATCCGCGAGGTATCGGACGCGGGGGTCGCGAATATCGGCCTTGCGCGCATTGTTGATGGCGATGGAATGATGCGGGATCATGGCCTTCATGAAATCCGTATCCCCGATCAACGCCTGGCTGCGGTTCACCGCCAGCAGCGCAGCCCCGCCGATGATGGCCGCGGCGAGAATGGCAATCTTGGCCGCTTGCGGGCGATACATGCTCCACATGAAGCCGAGCATCACCGCCGTCATCACGCAGCCCATGACCAGCGAAGAGACGAGGCGCGTGAGACTGAACAGCGCGTGGTCCCAACTGTAGACAAGCTGGTACATCAGGAAGAACATGATGACGGTGGACGTGGCGATCATGGCCGCGAACCGCCCCCAGCCCATGCCCGTTTTGTGTTGCGTGGAATCTTTCATGGCCGCCTGGCTCCTCAGCCTGATCGATGTCGAACGACCTGCGGCCCGGATTGTTCAGCTTATGCGCTCAACCGATCCAGTAGGGCACGATCTGGCGATTGTCCGGGTCGACACGGATGGGTCGGTCGGCCGGCGGGAAGGCGCGCTGGTCGCAGCTTTGGCGGGGGCAGAGACGGCAGGTAATGCCGATGGGGGTGGCGGCACCTTCCACCTCCAATTGCAGGCCGTCGGCATAGACGAAGTTCGCCGCATGGGCGATCTCGCAGCCCAGCACGACGGCGAAGCGGCGGGGCGTGCGCTTGTAGCTGCCTGAGGGCTTCACCAGTCCTTTCGCCATGGAAACGTAGCGGACGCCATCGGGCGTTTCGCCAAGCTGCACGTTGATGCGGTCGGGCACGGCGACGGCTTCGTGCACGTTCCACAAGGGGCAGGCGCCCCCGAAGCGGGCGAATTGGAGGCGGGTGGCGCTGTGCCGCTTGGTGATGTTGCCCGCCATGTCGACGCGGCAGAAGAAAAAGGGGATGCCGCGCAGCCCCGGCCTTTGTAGGGTCGAGAGGCGATGGCAGGCCTGCTCGAAACTGACGCCGAAGGTTCGGGCCAGCCGGTCTATGTCATGGCGCATCGCACGGGCGGCTTCGCGGAAGGGCGCATAGGGCATGAGCAGCGCGCCAGCTGCATAATTGCCAAGGCCGATGGCGAGCAACCGATCCGCACCGAGGACCGGCAGGGCGGCCCGGTTCACGACATCGGCGATCACCGCCTGCCCCTCCAGCATCATGAGCTGGTGCGCGAGCATGAACTTGCGGCTTTCGGTCGGCAGCGCGGCGTTGATGAAGAGTTGGCGGTCGGCGGCGCGATAGGCGCGCAGCGCGCTGTCGGGCGTTTCGGCGATCAGCGTCGCGATACCGTGACGGCGGGCGAGTGCTTCAACCAGCATGCCTTCGTCCAGCACTTGCCCCGCCGTAAAGCTCTCCGCCATCTCCTCGGCCAGACAGTCTAGCGCATGGACATAGTTGCCCGCCTCATGAAACCAGTCCCGCGCCGCCTCCCATGGCAGGCGCGCCTGCACCTCATGGTCGTTGGCGATCGCTTCCTCGATCATGTTGATGCGCTCATTGGCGCGCATATGGGCGTTGTAGAGATCAACGTAGCGCGCCGCGAATTCGGGGAATTGCAGGTGCAGCTTCTCGATCCGCTCCGGCTCCATCGGCGCGCCGGGTAGCTCCGGATGGGCAAGCGCGTAGGTGAAGGCGCCCAGCAACTGCTCCTCCTCGCGCGCGTCGAAACTCGCCCAGTCGGTCGGGAAGGCGCTGGCGACGGCGGCCTTGACCTTGGCGGTCAGGGGGCGGTCGTCATTCTCCAGTTGCGAAAGATAGGATACGGATATGCCCAGCGCCAGCGCCATCGTCGCCTGATCCATCCGGTGATCGAGGCGAAGCTGGCGCAGGCGTGGTCCTGCGAAGATTCGGTTGCCGCGTGCCATAAACCGCACCCTATTTTGCGAAGTTGAGATTTGCAAATTGGCAAATTTGCATTTGCGAAAAATGTCGCGGACTGAAATGAGCGACAGCACGCATTTTGGGAGACGCAAGCGACCATGTCGAAACTCGCGATCATCGAACAGCTTGAGACCAAACGCGAAGCCGCGCGCCTTGGCGGCGGCCAGCGTCGCATCGATGCGCAGCACGCCAAGGGGAAGCTGACCGCGCGCGAGCGGCTGGACGTCCTGCTGGACGAGGGCAGCTTCGAGGAGCTCGACATGTATGTCGAGCATAATTGCGTCGATTTCGGCATGGACGCCGAACATATCCCGGGAGACGGCGTCGTCACCGGATCGGGCACGATCAACGGCCGACTGGTGTTCGTGTTCAGCCAGGACTTCACCGTCTATGGCGGCGCGGTGTCGGAACGGCACGCAATGAAGATCTGCAAGATCATGGACATGGCGATGAAGGTCGGCGCGCCCGTGATCGGCCTCAACGACAGCGGCGGCGCGCGCATTCAGGAGGGCGTGGCGTCGCTGGGCGGCTATGCCGAGATATTCCAGCGCAACGTATTGGCGTCCGGCGTAGTGCCGCAGATCAGCGTCATCATGGGGCCATGCGCGGGCGGCGCGGTCTATTCCCCGGCAATGACCGACTTCATCTTCATGGTGAAGGACAGCAGCTTCATGTTCGTGACCGGGCCGGACGTGGTGAAGACCGTGACGAACGAGGTCGTCACGCAGGAGGAACTGGGCGGCGCGGTCACGCACACGACCAAGTCGGGGGTCGCGGACGTCGCGTTCGAAAATGACATCGAGGCGCTGCTGGCGGTGCGCGATTTCGTGGACTTCCTGCCGGCGTCGAACCGGGAGCAGGTGCCCGAGCGGCCCACCGCCGATGCCTGGGATCGCGTCGAGGAGAGCCTGGACACGCTGATCCCGGCCAACGCCAACCAGCCCTATGATATGCACGAGCTGATCCGCAAGGTGGTGGACGAAGGCGACTTCTTCGAGGTCCAGCCCGCCCATGCTGGCAACATCCTCTGCGGCTTCGGCCGGATCGAGGGCAAGACGGTGGGCATCATCGCCAACCAGCCGATGGTGCTGGCCGGGGTGCTCGACATCAATTCGTCCAAGAAGGCGGGGCGGTTCGTCCGTTTCTGCGACGCGTTCGAGATCCCGATCGTCACCTTCGTCGACGTGCCGGGGTTCCTGCCGGGAACGGCGCAGGAATTGAACGGCATCATCAAGCATGGCGCGAAGCTGCTCTTCGCCTATGCCGAGGCGACCGTGCCCAAGATCACCGTCATCACGCGCAAGGCTTATGGCGGCGCCTATGACGTGATGAGCTCCAAGCACCTGCGCGGCGACCTAAACTACGCCTGGCCCACCGCCGAGATCGCGGTGATGGGCGCCAAGGGCGCGGTGGAGATCATCTTCCGCGGCAAGACGCCCGAAGAGATTGCACAGCGGACGAAGGAATATGAAGACCGCTTCGCCAACCCGTTCGTGGCCGCATCCAAGGGCTTCGTCGACGAGGTGATCCAGCCTCATTCGACCCGCAAGCGCATTGCGCTCGGCTTGCGGAAATTGAGGAACAAGAGCCTCGAAAATCCGTGGAAGAAGCACGACAATATTCCGCTGTGACGGCCTTTTGGGCCGTCATCCCAGCGAAAGCTGGGATCTCGCGCGCTTGGCTGGCCTGTCGAGGCATGAGACCCCGGCCTTCGCTGGGGTGACGAAATGAGGAAGATATGAAACTCGGACGCCTCAATCATATCGGCATCGCCACGCCTTCGCTGGAGGCGAGCCTCGCCTATTATCGCGATGTCATGGGCGCGACGCTTGGCCATGAGCCCTTCGACCTGCCCGCGCAGGGGGTGAAGGTCTGTTTCGTCGACACGCCGGGCGAGGGTGGCATGGCGGGCACGCAGATCGAGCTGATCGAGCCGCTGGGCGACGACAGCCCGATCCACGGCTTCATCGCCAAGAACCCGGCCGGCGGGCAGCATCATATGTGCTATGAAGTGCCCGATATTCATGAAGCGAAAGCCTGGTTCGAGGGGCTGGGGAAGAAGGTGCTGGGCGAGCCGCGTATCGGCGCGCACGGCACGCTGATCTTCTTCGTGCATCCCAAAGACATGAACGGGGTGCTGACCGAGATCATGGAGACGCCGAAGGAGGCGCATTAATGCAAAATCCTCTCCCGCAAGCGGGAGAGGATATATAGGCTTGGCAGCTTGCTGCCCAGCCGAAGTTGGTGAGGGCAGGGGTGGATCAATACCCTCACCACTGCGACTAAGGCCCGCTGCGCGGACCTAAGTCTCGTTGCCTCTCCCGCCTGCGGGAGAGGGGAAGTGGGTAAGGGACTTTGATGACCGAGAAGCCGACACTGGATCAATGGGCCGCCGCCGCCGCGAAGGAGGTGAAGGGCAAGGATCTGAACTGGGAGACCCCGGAAGGGATCATAGTGAAGCCGCTCTATACGGCGGAGGACGTCACTGTCGATCCAGGCCTCCCCGGTTTCGCGCCCTTTACGCGCGGCGTGAAGGCCAGCATGTATGCGGGCCGCCCCTGGACCATTCGTCAATATGCGGGCTTCTCGACCGCAGAGGAATCCAACGCCTTCTACCGCCGCAACCTCGCCGCCGGGCAGAAGGGCCTCAGCGTCGCCTTCGATCTCGCCACCCACCGGGGCTATGACAGCGACCATCCGCGCGTCGTTGGCGATGTCGGCAAGGCGGGGGTGGCGATCGACACGATCGAGGACATGAAGATCCTGTTCGACGGCATTCCACTCGACCAGATGTCCGTTTCCATGACGATGAACGGCGCGGTCATCCCGATTCTCGCCTTCTTCATCGTCGCGGGCGAGGAGCAGGGCGTCGACCGCAAGCTGCTCGACGGGACCATCCAGAACGACATCCTCAAAGAGTTCATGGTCCGCAACACCTATATCTACCCGCCCGAACCGTCGATGCGGATCATCAGCGACATTTTCGGCTATACCAGCCGCGAGATGCCCAAATTCAACAGCATCTCCATTTCCGGCTATCATATGCAGGAAGCCGGCGCGACGCAGGTGCAGGAATTGGCCTTCACCATCGCGGATGG
Source organism: Sphingobium olei (assembly GCF_042678845.1). Classification (NCBI taxonomy): domain Bacteria; kingdom Pseudomonadati; phylum Pseudomonadota; class Alphaproteobacteria; order Sphingomonadales; family Sphingobiaceae; genus Sphingobium; species Sphingobium olei. The sequence continues at coordinate 24,618 of NZ_JBHTLS010000122.1, forward strand.
CGCGGAATATGTGCGCTACGGCGTGGCATCCGGGCTCGACATCGACAAGTTTGCGGGGCGGCTTTCCTTCTTCTTTGCCATCGGCATGAACTTCTTCATGGAGATCGCCAAGCTGCGCGCCGCCCGCGTGCTGTGGCACCGGGTCATGACGAAGCTCGGCGCGAAAGACGAGCGGTCCAAGATGCTGCGCACCCACTGCCAGACCAGCGGCGTGTCGCTGACCGAGCAAGACCCCTACAACAACGTCATGCGCACCACCATCGAAGCGATGGCGGCGATGCTGGGCGGCACCCAGTCGCTCCACACCAATGCGCTCGACGAAGCCATAGCGCTCCCCACCGATTTCTCAGCCCGCATCGCGCGCAACACGCAGATCGTGATCCAGGAAGAGACGGGCATGTGCAATGTCGTCGATCCGCTGGGCGGCAGCTATTATGTAGAGGCGCTGACGCAGCAACTGGTGGATGCTGCGCAGGAGATCATCGACCGGGTCGAGGCCGAAGGCGGCATGGCGAAGGCTGTCGCGGCGGGCTGGCCCAAGGCGATGATCGAGACGGCGGCGGCGGCGCGACAGGCGCGGGTGGACCGGGGCGAGGACGTGATCGTCGGCGTCAACAAATATCGCCTTGCCAGTGAAGACCTGCTCGAAACGCTGGAGGTCGATAATAGCAAGGTGCGCGAAGCGCAGATCGCCCGCATCAATCGGGTGAAGGCAGAGCGCGACGAAGCCGCTTGTCAGGCGGCGCTGGAGGCATTGCGAAAGGCGGCGGCGGGACCGCAAAGCATCGAGAATAATCTTCTCGCCCACGCGGTCGAAGCTGCGCGCGCGCGCGCCACGCTCGGCGAAATCTCCTCGGCGATGGAGGACAGCTTCCAGCGCTACGGCACCCAGCCCACCCCCGTGAAGGGCGTGTATGCCGCGCCGTACAAGGATGACAGTCGCTGGAAACAGGTTCTCGACGGCGTGCAGGCCGTCGAACGGCGCCTCGGTCGCAAGCCTAAACTGCTCGTCGCCAAGATGGGGCAGGATGGACATGACCGGGGCGCCAACATCATCGCGTCGGCCTTTGGCGACATGGGCTTTGATGTCGTGTCAGGGCCGCTGTTCCAGACGCCTGAGGAAACGGTGGTGCTGGCACTCGACAGCGGGGTCGACGTGGTCGGCGCGTCCAGCCTGGCGGCGGGGCACAAGACGTTGATCCCCGAACTGATCCAGAAGCTGCGGGAGCAGGGGCGAAACGACATCAAGGTGATCGCGGGCGGGGTGATCCCGCCGCAGGATTATGACTTCCTCCGTGACGCGGGCGTCCAGGGCATTTATGGACCGGGTTCCAATGTCGTGGAATGCGCCGCCGACGTGCTGCGCCTCCTCGGCCACAACATGCCCCCCGCCGGGCTGGAGGAAGCCGCTTGACCCTGAATATTCCGCGCACCGACTGGATCCGCGACGAGATCGCCGCGCTGTTCGACCTGCCCTTCAACGACCTGATGTTCGAGGCGCAGTCGGTGCATCGCGCGAACTTCCCGCGCAACGAAGTGCAGCTTTCAACCCTGCTGTCGATCAAGACGGGGGGCTGTCCGGAAGATTGCGGATACTGCTCACAATCGACCGAGGCGGAAAGCGGCCTCAAGGCAACCAAGCTGATGGACGTGCAGGCCGTGCTGCAAGCCGCGGCGCAAGCGAAGGATCATGGGTCGGGCCGCTTCTGCATGGGCGCAGCGTGGCGCAACCCCAAGGAACGCGACATGCCAAAGCTCGTCGCGATGGTGCAGGGTGTGCGCGCGATGGGCATGGAAACCTGCATGACGCTGGGGATGCTGGACGAGAAGCAGGCAAAGACGCTCGCAGACGCGGGGCTCGACTATTACAACCATAATATCGACACCTCGCCGGAGAATTACGCCAACGTCATTACGACGCGAACATTCGAGGACCGGATCGAGACGCTGGAAAACGTCCGCAACGCCGGCATCAACGTCTGCTGCGGCGGGATCGTGGGCATGGGGGAGACGCGGAGCGACCGCATCGGTTTCCTCCATGCGCTCGCCACCATGCCGCACCCCGAAAGCGTGCCGATCAACGCGCTGGTGCCGGTCGCGGGCACGGTGCTGGGCGACATGCTGAAGGACACGCCGCTCGCGAAAATCGACGAGGTGGAGTTCGTCCGCACCGTGGCGGTCGCGCGGATCGTGATGCCGCAGTCGATGGTGCGGCTGAGCGCGGGCCGCGAGAGCATGAGCGAGGCGTGCCAGGCGCTCTGCTTCATGGCGGGCGCGAACAGCATCTTCACCGGCGACAAGTTGCTGACGGCGGCGAATGCGGGCGATGACAAGGACGCAGCGCTGCTGGGCAAGCTGGGGCTTACCGCAATGGCCGCGCAGCCGCACGGGCATCTGGAGGCGGCGGAGTGAGCAAGCGGGCCTCGTTCACTCTAGTACTTTTGGGATGTGCGCTTGTTACAGCTTATGCCTATTATCGGCTGTCGCTGCCACATTGCCCGCATTCGCCCACGGCGTGCGCGACGGCGCGAACAAACACGATGAATATTTTCTATATCGCGACACCGATCTTGTGGATCGTTTCGCTCACAACTTGGTGGCGAAGTTTCAGAAAAGAATGATCTCAAACCCCTTCGCTCTGAGCTTATCGAAGGGCCTCATTTTCTGCCGAAATGAAAAATGGGGCTTCGACAAGCTCAGTCCGAACGGGGTGAGAGGAACTGAATAAGGACTGGGGCAAGGACTGATAATGGCAATTACCAAGATCCTGATCGCGAACCGTGGCGAAATCGCCTGCCGCGTTATGCGCACGGCCAAGAAGATGGGCATTAAGACCGTCGCGGTCTATTCCGACGCCGATGCGCGCGCGCCGCACGTCCTGATGGCCGACGAGGCCGTGCATATCGGCCCATCGCCTGCCGCCCAATCCTACCTCATCGCGGACAAGATCATCGCGGCGTGCAAGGCAACCGGCGCCGATGCGGTCCACCCCGGCTACGGCTTCCTCTCGGAACGGGAATCCTTCCGCAATGCGCTCGATGCGGAGGGGATCATTTTCGTCGGCCCGCCCGCTAATGCGATCGCGGCGATGGGCGACAAGATCGAGTCCAAGAAGCTGGCCAAGGAAGCGGGCGTCAACGTCGTCCCCGGCTATGTCGGCGTGATCGACGACACCGAACACGCCGTCAAAATCTCCAACGAGATCGGCTATCCGGTGATGATGAAGGCGTCGGCCGGCGGCGGCGGCAAGGGGATGCGTCTGGCCTATAGCGAACAGGACGTGCGCGAGGGTTTCGAGGCGACCAAGCGCGAAGGGCTGGCGAGCTTCGGCGACGACCGCGTGTTCATCGAGAAGTTCATCGAAAGCCCGCGCCATATCGAAATTCAGATATTGGGCGATCAGCACGGCAATATCGTCTACCTCAACGAACGCGAATGCTCGATCCAGCGTCGCCACCAGAAGGTGGTCGAGGAAGCGCCGTCGCCCTTCGTCAGCCCGGAGATGCGCCGGAAGATGGGCGAACAGTGCGTCGCGCTCGCGCGCGCGGTGGGCTATTTCAGCGCGGGGACGGTCGAACTGATCGTGTCAGGCGAGGACAAGACCGGCGACGGCTTCTACTTCCTCGAAATGAATACCCGGTTGCAGGTCGAGCATCCGGTGACGGAGGAGATCACCGACGTCGACCTGGTCGAGCAGATGATCCGCGTCGCCAATGGCGAGAAGCTGGCCTTCACGCAGGACGATGTGAAGATCAACGGATGGGCGATCGAGAACCGCGTCTATGCCGAAGATCCCTATCGCGGCTTCCTGCCCTCCACCGGGCGCCTCATCCGCTACAACCCGCCAGAGGAAGGGACCGACGAGACCGGCGCGAAGGTCCGCGTGGACGATGGCGTGACCGAAGGCGGCGAGGTCTCCATGTTCTACGACCCGATGATCGCCAAGCTGGTGACATGGGCGCCGACGCGCCTCCAGGCCATCGACAAGCAGATCGAGGCGCTCGACCGGTTCGAGATCGAAGGGCCAGGGCACAATATCGATTTCGTGTCCGCGCTGATGCAGCATGAGCGGTTCCGATCGGGCAACATCACCACCGGCTTCATCGCGGAGGAATATCCCGAAGGTTTCCAGGGCGCGCCCGCCTCGCCGGAATTGGTCAAGCGCCTGTCCGCGATAGGTGCCTTCGCCGCCATGGCACAGGCCGACCGCGCTCGCCGGATCGAGGGGCAGCTTGGCAAGCGCCTCGCTCCGCCAACCGGCTGGCAGGTGAAGATCGGGGACGCGCTTCACGATGTCGTGATCGACGGCGACGATGTGACGGTGGACGGCGAGCCGCTCGACATGGCATTGGAATATACGCCGGGCGACCGCCTGATCGAAGCCGAGTTCGGGGAAGAGGTGCTGGCCGTGCGGATCGCACCGGTGCGGTCGGGCTTCGTGCTGACCGCCCACGGCGCGAGCCACAAGCTGCGCATCCTCCCCGCCCATGCCGCGCAGCACGCCGCACATATGATCGAGAAGGTGCCGCCGGACCTGTCACGCTTCCTGATCTGCCCGATGCCCGGCCTGCTGGTCGCGCTCAACGTGAAGGAAGGCGACAAGGTCGAGGTCGGCCAGCCACTCGCCGTCATCGAAGCCATGAAGATGGAGAATATCCTGCGCGCGGGGAAGGCCGGCACGGTCAAGAGCGTGTCGGCGGCGCAGGGCGAGAGCCTGGCCGTGGATGCGGTCATATTGGAGCTGGAATAAGCGGACGCCCGGTCCGCTTCGAGCGAAGTCGGGGCGCTCGTGCGACTCCGCCTCGACTTCGCTCAACCCGATTGGCTAGAAGGGGATCATGCACCTGACCCATGATCCCGCCGCGCCGGCCGCCGACACCATCGGCTTCGACGATTTCCTGAAGGTCGACATCCGCGTCGGCACGATCCTGTCGGCCGAACCCTATCCAGAAGCGCGCAAGCCCGCCTACAAGCTGCTGATCGACTTCGGTCCGGGCATAGGGACGAAGAAATCGAGCGCGCAGATCACCGAAAATCATGCGCTGGACGATTTGCCGGGGCGGCAGGTGGCGGCGGTGGTCAACTTCCCGCCGCGCCAGATCGGCAAGTTCTTGTCCGAAGTGCTGACCCTGGGATTTGCGGACGAAACAGGCGCGGTGACGCTGTTCGCGCCGGACAAGCCCGTACCCAATGGCGCGCGCCTTTTCTAGCAACCTGTCCTACATGCGATTGCCCATGGGATCGTCGAGGCCGGGCGAATGGGCAAGGCGGATGGATTGGACATTTCATTTCCAACATCCGCATCAAAATGTCAGGATCGGCGGGAAATATGCGAAGTTAAGGGGATGCAATGAGCGAAGCGGCGGGGGCGGAATATGTGATGGACGCGCGGCGCGACCGGTTGGTCATCACCGCGTCCGCGCTCGGCACCGTGTTCGAATGGTATGATTTCTACATCTACGGCGTGCTCGCGCCGATCATCGGACGGACCTTCTTCCCTACCGACAATCCCACGGTCGAACTGCTCTACACGCTGGCGGGTTTCGCCATCGGCTTCGCCTTCCGGCCCCTTGGCGCGGTGCTGTTCGGCTATCTGGGCGACCGGCTGGGGCGCAAATATACGTTCCTCGCCACCATCGTCCTGATGGGCACGGCGACGGCGGGCGTTGGCCTCACCCCATCCGCCGCCAGTATCGGTGTCGCCGCGCCCATCATCCTCATCCTGCTGCGGATCGCACAGGGGCTGGCGCTGGGCGGCGAATATGGCGGCGCGGCCATCTATGTCGCGGAACATGCACCCAAGGGGAAGCGCGGCTTCTATACCAGCTTCATCCAGGCCGGCGTGATCGGCGGCTTCATTCTGTCGCTGATCGTAGTGGTGGCCACGCAATGGATCGTCGGCCCGACAGTGTGGGATGCCTGGGGATGGCGCATCCCGTTCGTCGTGTCGCTGGCGCTGCTCGCCATTTCGCTCTGGATGCGGCTGATGCTGCGGGAAAGCCCGGTTTTTACCGCGATGAAGGCGGCGGGCGCGCAGGCGCAAAACCCGCTGAAGGAAGCCTTCACCTATCCGGGCAACGCCAAGCGCATGATCGTCGCGATGATCGGCATCGCCGCGGGCTTCACCGCCATCGCCTATACCGTGATGTTCCAGGCGCTCTACTTCCTGCAAAGCGGCCTCCGCGTCGCACCCGGCATGGCGCAACTGCTGGTTGGCGGCAGCGCCTTCGTCGGAATCGGCAGCTTCATCTTCTTCGGCTGGCTGTCGGACCGGGTGGGGCGCAAGCGGCCGATCGTCATCGGGTACGCGCTGGTGCTGCTGTTGGCGCTGCCCCTCTACCAGTTCATGGGCAGTACCGCCAACCCGGCTCTGGAACAGGCGGCACGGCGCGCGCCCGTTGTGGTGAGCGGTCCCGACTGCCGCTTCGACCCGTTCGCAAAGGTGCAGCCAACGATCTGCGGCAAGCTGCTCGATCATTTCGCCAAGCGCGGCGTGCCCTATGAAAAGCAGACCGGTGCCGCGCCGTCCGTGGCGATCGGCGGCGTGGCAGTGAGCGATCTCAGCCCGATTGGACTCGATTCCGCGCTGGCGGGGGCGGGCTATCCGACCGGCTCGGTGACGCCGGATTGGCCCCGCGCGATGATGATCTTCGGCGCGATGCTGCTGCTCTGGACGCTTTCGGGTGCGACCTACGGTCCTGTGGCGGCGCTGCTCTCGGAATATTTCCCCGCGCGCATCCGCTATTCGTCGCTTTCCATCCCCTATCATCTGGGCACCGGCTATTTCGGCGGGTTCCTGCCGCTCATCAGCCAATATCTGGTGGCGCGCACCGGTGATCCCTATGCCGGGCTCTGGTACACGCTGGCGGTGGTGGCGCTCGCGCTCGTCACCTGCCTCGTCGCCTTGCCGGAAACGAAGGATCGCCCCCTCGACGCCTGAGGTCGGGGCGGCTATCGGGCGGATGATGCAAGACCATGTCGCTCCGCTGCGCCTGCGCCTGGATGGCGACGCGCTTGTTGCCAACTGGCGGTGGCTAGACGGCGTGAGCGGCGCTGCAGCTTGCGGCGCGGCGATCAAGGCGAACGGCTATGGCCTGGGTGCGGGCGGCGTGATGACCCGGCTGATGCAGGCAGGGTGCCGCGACTTTTTCGTATCGAACTGGGGCGAGGCGGCGGCGCTGGAGCCGCTGATGGAGGAGGGCGTGAGCCTCTCGGTGCTGCACGGGGTGCGGCGCGAGGATATGGCGCAGGCGCTATCCTCCCGCGCGCGGCCGGTGCTCTCCACCCCGGAGCAGATCGGCCGCTGGCGGGAAGCGGGCGGCGGTCCCTGCGACGTCATGATCGATACCGGCATGAACCGGCTTGGCCTCGACTGGAGAAGCGATGTCGCCGCGCAGGTTCGGGGCCTCCGCATAGAGACGCTGATGAGCCATCTCGCCTCGGCAGACGAGGATGCCGACCTCAACCGCCTACAGCGGGACAGGTTCGCGGCGATCCGCGACGCAGTGCCGGCGCGGCGCTACAGCCTCGCCAACAGTGCCGGCATTTGCCGGGGCCATGCTTATCATTTCGATCTGACCCGTCCGGGTCTCGCTCTCTATGGCGGCGTACCTCTGGCCGAGGCGGCGGGCCATATCCGCCCGGTCGTGACCCCGCAGGCCCAGATCCTGCAACGCCGCCGCCTTATCGCCGGCGACAGCATCGGCTATAATGCGACCTTCACGGCGACGCGGGATCATGAGGTCGCGATCCTGAACCTGGGCTATGCGGACGGCTATCTGCGCGGCTTTTCCGGACGCGGTGCTGCCATGGCGGGTCATACACGGCTGCCGGTGATCGGGCGCGTGTCCATGGACCTGTTGGCTGTCGAGGTCAGCGATGCGCCGGACTTGGCGGAAGGCGACTGGCTCGACATCGCCTACGATCTGCGCGAGGCGTCCGCCGCGTCCGGCCTGTCGCAATATGAGCTGCTGACGGGACTCGGGGCGCGCTACGATCGGGCCTGGACCTGATGCCCAACGGCGTGGCGAAGGGCGATATGCCGACCAAGACCTGCCCGGCGTGCGGCAGGCCCTTCGCCTGGCGCAAGAAATAGGCGCGGGACTGAGAGAAGCTCGTCTATTGCTCGGAGCGCTGTCGGCGCGCGAAACCGACATAGAAAAAGCCGCCGGGCTTTCGACCGGCGGCTTTCCTCATCGGATATTCGCCTGGCTCAGCGTTCGATGCACATGGCAACGCCCATGCCGCCGCCGATGCACAGGGTGGCGAGGCCCTTCTTGGCGTCGCGCTTGGCCATTTCGTAGAGCAGGGTGGTCAGCACCCGAGCGCCGGACGCGCCGATCGGATGGCCGATGGCGATCGCGCCGCCATTGACGTTGACCTTCTCGGGATCCCAGCCAAGCTCCTGCCCCACCGACAGCGCCTGCGCGGCGAACGCCTCATTCGCTTCGATAAGGTCGAGGTCGGCTACGGACCAGCCCGCCTTTTCCAGCGCCTTGCGGCTGGCGGGAGCCGGACCGATGCCCATGATCGAAGGATCGACGCCGCAGGTCGCGAAGCCGGCGATCCGGCCCAGTACCGACGCGCCGCGCTTCGCCGCATCGTCTGCGGTCATCAGCACCAGCGCCGCCGCGCCGTCATTGAGGCCGCTTGCGTTGCCGGCGGTGACGGTTCCGTCCTTCTTGAAGGCGGGCTTCAAGCCCTGCATCGTCTCGATAGTGGCACCGTCGCGGATATATTCGTCGGCATCGACGATCGTATCGCCCTTGCGCCCCTTGACCGTGACGGGCGCGATCTCGTCCTTGAAGCGGCCAGAAGCGCGCGCGGCCGACGCCTTGTTCTGGCTGGCGACAGCGAATTCGTCCTGCGCTTCGCGGCTGATCTGATATTTCTCCGCCAGGTTTTCGGCCGTGATGCCCATATGATAATTGTTGAATGCGTCGGTCAGGCCGTCATGGATCATCGTATCGACCAGGGTGACAGCGCCCATCTTCGCGCCGCTGCGCAGGAATTGGGCATGTGGTGCCATGGACATGCTTTCCTGTCCGCCCGCAAGCATGATGCGCGCGTCCCCGACCCGGATCGCCTGTGCCGCAAGGGCGACGGCACGGAGGCCCGATCCACAGAGCTGGTTGAGGCCGATGGCGGTGCGTTCGACAGGAATGCCCGCGTTTACGGCAGCCTGACGCGCGGGATTTTGTCCCTGACCGGCGGCAAGCACCTGACCCAGAATGACTTCGTCTATCTCCTCTGGCGCGACTCCGGCCTGCGCAAGTGCAGCGAGGATCGCCTGACGGCCCAGTTCGTGCGCGGGGACGGACCCGAACGCGCCCAGGAAGCTGCCGACCGGTGTCCGCTTGGCGGCGGTGATGACGATATCTGACAAAGCCTTGATCCTCTTGCTGATGAATTATTCTTCGCGGGCGCACATAGCATCAGCCGCCATGGCTGGAAAGCCAAAGGGAAAGCGGCTTCCACAGCGCTTCGCAGGCGCGGCCGCCGACCATCATGCCGACGTGGCCGAGGGACAGGCTATGCTCTTGCGCAAGGGCGGGGCCGGCGGCGGCAGGGACGATCCGATCGCTGGTCGAGACAATGGAGAGGGTAGGGCAGGACAGCCGGGACGGATCGACCGCCACGCCGCCGATGCGCCATTCCCCCCTGCCGGTGACGTCGTCGCCGTAAAATCCCTCGAACAAGTCGCGCCCGGCGGCGTAGGTCAGCGGCGCGCCGCCATTCGCCCAATCCTCCACCGCGAGGAACGCCCGCTCCGCGTCGGAGCCGGATTCCGCATCGGCGAAGGCGGCATATTTGCGGATGGTGCGCTCCGGATCCATGGCCCAGAAGCCCGACTGGAGCACTTCCATGGGCACGTAGCCCAAGCGTTCGCACGTCGGGCGAGCATCCTCCCACAGCTTCGCGATCATCGCGCGATCGGCGGTGGGATAGGCGCTGAATTGCCAGGGTGTCGCGATCGTCGCCACGGCTGGAAAGGATTGTAGCGCCGTCGCCCCCAAGACGATGCTGCCGCCTAGGCAGTAGCCCACCAGGATGGGCGGACGGGGCAGGGCAGCGAGCAGCGGCATCAGGCGGTCGGCTACATGGCCGGCCAGTCCCAACCGCGCATCGGCCTGATCGGGCGAACCCCAGTCGACCAGATAGGCGTCATGCCCTGCTGCGGCCATGTGGCGCAGCACGGATCGGCTCTCGGAAAGGTCGAGCACCGCCGGCGGGTTGATGAGCGAAGGCACGAAAACGACCGGGGCACGGGAATTTTCTGACCCATATTGTAGCAGTCTCGCACGTCCTGCTGCGGCGAAGCATGGCGGCCTTTGCGGATGCTTGGGACGCTGCGCGTCCTGATAACGGCGCAATCCCGCAAGAGCGCGTCTGCGAAGGTCGGGGTCACCCTCCGTTTCGCGCCACAAAATATTGAGAAAAAGGGGCAAAGGCCGTGGGCCATGTTGCGGTGCGGCAACAGCCTGTGCTATTGCGGCATTTGCAGGTGTGGGAGAGGAATCCATGGCCAAATCCAAGACCGCCAACGAAGCAGAACCGGTCGTCATCAAGAAATACGCCAACAGGCGGCTCTATAATACCGAAACATCGAGCTACATCACGCTGGATCTCCTGTCCCAGATGACACGCGAGGGGCGCGAGTTCGTGGTCGTGGACGCCAAGACTGGCGAGGACATCACGCACAATGTCCTGACCCAGATCATCATGGAAGAGGAGCAGCGGGGCAAGAACATGCTGCCCGTCAACTTCCTGCGCCAGCTGATCGCCATGTACGGTGATTCGATGCAGTCCATGGTGCCGCAATATCTGGAAGCGTCGATGGATGCGTTCCGCAAGAACCAGCAGCAGTTCCAGGAAGCGATGAAGGGTGCATTCGGCGGCGGCCCGCTGGCCGAGATCGCCAAGCGCAACATGCAGATGTTCGAGGCGGCGGCCAGCGCCTTCGGCAACGGCGTTCCCGGGATGCCGGGCATGACGACGCCCGCTGCGACTGCCGAAGGCAGCAAGGACGACGAGATCGAGGATTTGAAGGCCCAGCTCGCCGCGCTCAACGCGAAGATCGACAAGCTGAGCTGACTGCTCCCTCTTTCTAAGAGTCGACACAGGTGGCGCGTCTGTCCTATGGCGCGCCATCTTTTTTGTCCTGCCATCCTTAAGGTCACCAGACAGTGAAACATGCCCTTCCCGTCACCCGCGAACAGGACTTTGCCGCCTGGTATCAGGCCGTCATTTCCGAAGCCGACATGGCGGAGGAAAGCGGGGTGCGCGGCTGCATGGTCATCCGGCCGTGGGGCTATGGCATCTGGGAGCGGATGCAGAAACTACTCGACGATCGGATCAAGGCGACGGGGCATGAGAATTGCTACTTCCCGCTGTTCATTCCGCTCAGCTATTTCGAGAAGGAAGCCGAGCATGTCGACGGCTTCGCCAAGGAAATGGCGGTCGTCACCCATCATCGCCTGATCCAGAAGGATGGACGTCTAGTCCCCGATCCCGAGGCGAAGCTGGAGGAGCCGCTGGTCGTGCGGCCGACATCCGAAACGGTGATCGGCGCGGGGTTCAGCCGCTGGGTGCAGTCGTGGCGCGACCTGCCCGTCCTCATCAACCAGTGGGCCAATGTCGTGCGCTGGGAAATGCGGACGCGCATGTTCCTGCGCACCGCCGAGTTTCTCTGGCAGGAAGGCCACACCGCCCATGCCACGGTGGACGAGGCGATGGACGAGACGCTGAAGATGCTGGAAGTCTATCGCAGCTTCGCCGAAGAGTGCATCGCGCTGCCGGTGGTCGCGGGCGAGAAGCCGGAGAATGAGCGCTTCCCCGGTGCGGTCGCCACCTACTCGATCGAAGCGATGATGCAGGACGGCAAAGCGTTGCAGGCCGGCACCTCACACTTCCTGGGCACGACATTTTCGTCCGCGCAGAATATCCGCTTCCAGAATGCCGAGGGGCAGCAGGAACTGGCGCAGACGACCAGTTGGGGCGTGTCCACCCGCATGATCGGCGGGCTCATCATGGTGCATGGCGATGATGATGGGCTTCGCGTGCCGCCGCGCGTCGCGCCCTATCAGATCGTCGTGGTGCCGATGCTGCGCGATACGGACGAAGATCAAGCAATCCTCGATTATTGCGGCGAACTGGCCGCGTCATTGAATGAACTGGATGCTTTCCGCGAACCTGTCCGCGCGCTGCTCGACAAACGGCCGGCCAAGGCGGCGAACAAGCGTTGGGGCTGGGTCAAGAAGGGCGCGCCCATTGTGATCGAGGTCGGCGGACGCGACGTGGCGGGCGGCAATGTCTCGGTCATCCGCCGCGACCGGCTCTACCGCGAGGATGGGAAGCTGGATAGCCAGATCATCGCCAAGGCGGCCCTCGTGGAACAAGCGGTCGCAATGTTGGAGGATATTCAAACGGCGTTGTTCGCCGATGCCAAAGCGCGGCTGGACGGCAATATCGACGCAACCATTACCGACATCGACGCGCTCAAGTCCCATTTCAAAGGCAGCGACAAGCCCGGCTGGGCGCTAGTCCAGTGGAGCAAGCCGACCGGCGACGCACTGGACAAGGTGGTGCAGTGGCTAAAGGGCGAGAAGCTGACGCTGCGCAACGTGCCACTCGATGCGGCGGAAGCGGACGGACTGTGCGTATTCACGGGCGATAAGGCCGTCGAGCGTGTGCTGGTGGGCCGGAGTTATTGAGGTTCCATCTCCCCTCCCTTTCAAGGGAGGGGCCGGGGGTGGGTGGCGAACGCAGCGATCCTCCTTCGGAGGCACCCACCCCAACCCTCGAAGGGAGGCCCGTGCCTCCCTTCGACTTGAAAGGGAGGGGCTTTTAGGCGGTCACAGGACATATTTGCTGAGGTCTGTGTCCCGCGCCACTGCCGCCAACTGCTTCTCCACATAAGCCGCATCGATCGTCAGCGTTTCGCCGCGACGGTCTTCCGCGTCGAAGCTCACATCCTCCAGCAGCTTTTCCATCACCGTCTGAAGCCGGCGCGCGCCGATATTCTCGACTTCGCTGTTCACTTCGGCGGCGATCTTCGCCACCGCGCGAATGCCGTCTGGCGTCAGGTCGATCGTCACCTCCTCGGTCGCCAGCAACGCGCGATATTGCGTGACGAGGCTCGCCTTCGTGTCCGACAGGATCGCGACGAAATCCTCTTCGGTCAGCGCCTTGAGTTCCACCCGGATGGGCAGGCGACCCTGCAACTCCGGCAGCAGGTCGCTAGGCTTGGCGACATGGAAGGCGCCGGACGCGATGAAGAGGATATGGTCGGTCTTGAGTGGACCATATTTCGTGGCGACGGTCGTCCCCTCGATCAGCGGCAGCAGGTCGCGCTGCACGCCTTCACGGCTGACCGATCCGCCGCGGACGTCGCTGACCGCGATTTTGTCGATCTCGTCGAGGAAGACGATGCCGTTCTGCTCAGCGCTGGTGATGGCGACGCGGGCGACATCGTCCTGGTCCAGGCGCTTGTCCTGTTCTTCCTCGACCAGCTTGTCCCACGCTTCGGCGACGCGCATCTTGCGGCGCTTCTTCTGGGTCTGGCCGAACGCCTTGGACATCATGTCGCTGAGGTTGATCATGCCGACCTGACCGCCCATGCCGGGGATCTCCATCGGCATGGAAGGGCTGTCGGCGACCTCGACCTCGACCTCGACATCGTTCATCTGGTCGCCCTCGATCCGCTGGCGGAAGGAGAGGCGGGTGGCCTCGCTCGCTTCCTTGCCGGTCAGCGCGTCGAGCAGGCGGGACATAGCGGCTTCGGACGCGGCTTCGCGCACAGCTTCGCGGCGGCGATCCTTCTCCAGCCGCACCGCTTCCTCGACCAGGTCACGGACGATTTGCTCGACATCGCGGCCTACATAACCGACCTCCGTGAACTTGGTCGCTTCCACCTTCACAAACGGCGCGTCGGCCAGTTTGGCGAGACGGCGGCTGATCTCGGTCTTGCCGCAGCCGGTGGGGCCGATCATCAGGATATTCTTGGGCGTCACCTCGTCGCGCAGATCTGCGGAGAGGTGCTGGCGGCGCCAGCGGTTGCGCAGCGCGACTGCCACGGCGCGCTTGGCGTCCTGCTGGCCGATGATATGCGCGTCGAGCGCGGCGACGATGGCTTTGGGGGTCAGGTTGTCGTTCATCATATGGCTCCCCCCTCCCTTTGAGGGAGGGGCAGGGGTGGGTGCGCGCATCGCGCGCGCTGCAACATATCGGGATGGAGCTAGCTCGCTGCGCTCGCACTCACCCCAACCCCTCCCTTGAAAGGGAGGGGCCTTTTTCGGTTTAGCTCGCGCTGTCCAGCGTTTCGATCGTCAGCTGGTCGTTGGTGTAGACGCAGATGTCGGCCGCCACGCCCATCGCCTTGCGCGCGAGAGTTTCGGCGTCCTGCTCATACTCCACCAGCGCCCGGGCGGCGGCGAGGGCGAAATTGCCGCCCGACCCGATTGCCGCGACGGTTCCGTTTGGATGGGCAACCGGCTCCAGCACATCGCCATTGCCGGTCAGGATCAGCGTCACATCCTTGTCCGCGACGATCATCATCGCTTCCAGATTGCGGAGATATTTATCGGTGCGCCAGTCCTTGGCGAGTTCGACGGCGGCGCGCATCAGCTGGCCGTTATGGCGCTCCAGCTTGGCCTCCAGCCGCTCGAACAGGGTGAAGGCGTCGGCGGTCGCTCCGGCGAACCCGCCGATGACGGAGCCGTCATGCAGGCGCCGCACTTTCTTGGCGTTGGGCTTCATCACGGTCTGGCCCATGGACACCTGGCCGTCGCCGGCGACGACGACTTTCCCGTTTTTCCTGACCGACATGATGGTGGTGCCATGCCACACCGGCATGGAGGAACTGCGTTGATCACTCATGGCCGCCATATGGGGCGAACCTCCCCGTGCCGCAAGATCGGCCGTTTGCGACGGACCGTGTCAAATCAGCTACCATTTTGTGACACGCGGTCGCGGAACAAACCTGGCTCAATTGACATTGTGCACTGCACAACGGATCATCACTCACCGGCTAATCAAGTGGAGCGGCACGCATGTCCCTGAAGGCGAGGGCTCAGGAAAAGGTCGAACGGGCCGGAATTTCAAACTACTCCTTCGACCAGGACGTGCTGGTCATGTGCGGCGTACGCTACACCATAAAGGCCTGCACCTGCGGAGAGCCCGAATGCGACGGGGTTCAGTTACTGAAGAGCGCGTCCGCCATGGGCACGCTTCTCCAGTAAAGGCGTCGGCATCTCCTTAGTGAATGACGTCCTTGCCGGCTCGGCCCACCGATTCGATGTCCCGCCCTACGCCCTGAACCGTATTGCAGGCGGCAAGTGTCGCCAGGAGCAGAGTTCCGACGAGAATGGCGCGGGTTCGACGCATGAAGCACAGGCTCCTGTTGAGGGTTGGAAACATGCTATTGGCATCCATCCCGCCCGCGGAAAAGCCTTTTGCGCCAATTCGCCTGTGATCGCTTGACAGGGCGCGCCGGCGATGCCAATGGCCGCCTCCTCCTTTCAAGGGGGCGCGTAGCTCAGCGGTAGAGCACACCCTTCACACGGGTGGGGTCACAGGTTCAATCCCTGTCGCGCCCACCATGACCCGACAGGGCATGGCAGGACAGATTATTTCCCGGCATTGATCTTTTCCGACCCGCCGCGCTAAGCGTTCCGGCGACATGGCGGCGTTTTTGCGTCGCCCGGAAAGGATG
Source organism: Sphingobium olei (assembly GCF_042678845.1). Lineage (NCBI taxonomy): Bacteria > Pseudomonadati > Pseudomonadota > Alphaproteobacteria > Sphingomonadales > Sphingobiaceae > Sphingobium > Sphingobium olei. The sequence continues at coordinate 40,330 of NZ_JBHTLS010000122.1, forward strand.
ACGATGCCCCCCTATCTGAAAGCCGGCGCGGCGCTGCTGGCGCTCTTCCCGACCTCCTTTGCGGTGCAGGCGCAGGAGAAGCTGACGCTGGAGCGCGTGTTCGCAAGCCCTGACCTTGCCGGGCCGCAGCCGCGCGCGCTGAAACTCTCGCCGGACGGGTCGCTGGTGACGCTGCTCAAGCCCCGCGCGGACGAGAAGGAACGGCTGGATCTCTGGGCCGTCGACACGCGCACGGGCAAGGAGCGGATGCTCGTCGATTCCAAGAAGACCGGAAGCGGCGCGGATCTCAGCGAAGCGGAAAAGATGCAGCGCGAACGAGACCGGAGCGTTGCGGGCAGCACGGGCATCACCAGCTATGACTGGTCGCCGGACGGGAAGACCATCCTGGTTCCGGTGGATGGCGACCTGTATCTGGCCGGATTGGATGGCAAGGTTTCCCGCCTGACCGACACGCCGGACGGCGAGCTGAACGGCGTCGTCAGCCCCAGAGGCGGCTTCGTTTCCTTCGTGCGTGGCGGCAACCTGTTCGTAAAGCCCATCGGCGGCGCGGAACGACAGCTGACGCAGGGCGCGAGCGATACGGTCAGCTGGGGCGTGGCGGAGTTCGTCGCGCAGGAGGAAATGGACCGGCGCACCGGCTATTGGTGGTCGCCCGACGACGCGCTGATCGCGGTCGCGCGGGTCGATGAGAGCCCGGTCGGCACCGTAACCCGCACGGCCATCGGCGGGGAGGGGACCAAGGTCTACCAGCAGCGCTATCCCGCTGCCGGCACGCCCAATGCGATCGTCGACCTCTATGTGATGAAGGCCGACGGATCGGGCCAGGTGAAGGTCGATCTCGGCACGGACAAGGACGTCTATCTGGCGCGGGTGAACTGGTCCAAGGACGGCCGCACGCTCTATGTGCAGCGGGAAAGCCGCGACCAGAAACGGCTGGACCTGCTGGCGGTCGATCCCGCCACTGGCAAAGCGAAGCTGGTGCTGTCGGAAACCGCGAAGTCCTGGGTCAACCTTTCCGACAATTTCCGGCCGCTGAAGGACGGCAGTTTCCTGTGGTGGTCGGAAAAGACGGGCCACGGACATCTCTATCGCGTCAACGGGGCAAAATGGACGGCGCTGACCAGCGGCGACTGGGAAGTGCGCGATGTCGTTGGCGTCGATGAAGGCAGGGGCCTTGTCTATTTCACCGGCAACCGGGAGACGCCGCTGGAACAGCAGCTCTATGTGACGTCGCTCGGCAAGGCCGCGCCGGCAAGGCCACTGACCCAGCAGGGCTGGTGGAACGACGCAGTGATGGACGGCGCGGCAAGCCGGGTGATCGTCACGCGGCAGAATAGTGACCAGCCCAAGCAGGTCTATCTGGCTGACAGCGCGGGCAAGCAGCTGCAATGGCTGTCGCAAAATGCGCTGACGGGAAGCCATACTTACGCCCCCTATGTCGCCAGCCACGCCAAGACGACATTCGGCACGGTGAAAGCGGCGGACGGATCGACGCTTTATACCAAGATGATGACCCCGCCGCTGGAGCCGGGAAAGCGCTACCCGGTCTTCATGATCCATTATGGCGGGCCGGGCGCGGGGCGGCAGGTGACGAACACTTGGTCCGGGGCGCTGAACCAATATCTGGTGGACCGCGGCTGGATCGTCTTTTCGATCGACAATCGCGGCACGCCCGACCGCGGCAAAGCGTTCGAGGACCAGCTTTACCGCGCGATGGGCAGCGTGGAGGTCGACGACCAATTGAAGGGCGTCGAATGGCTGAAGGCGCAACCCTTCGTCGATCCGCAGCGGATCGCAACCTATGGCTGGTCCTATGGCGGCTATATGTCGCTCAAGCTGCTGGAGAAGGCGCCGGGCGTCTTTTCCGCCGCCATCGCCGGGGCGCCGGTGACGAAGTGGGAGCTTTACGACACCCATTATACGGAACGCTATCTGGGCCAGCCCGGCGACCGCCGCAGCGCCTATCCGGGTTCGGATGCAGTGGAGGATGCGGTAAAGATCCGCGACCCGCTGCTGCTGATCCACGGCATGTCGGACGACAATGTCGTGTTCGACAATTCGACCGCGCTGATGGCGAAGATGCAGGGTGCCGCCGTGCCGTTCGAGCTGATGGTCTATCCGGGGCAGACGCATCGTGTGGGCGGGCCGAAGATCGGCGTCCACCTCTGGCGCACGATCGAGGACTTTCTTGCCCGGCGCGGCGTCGCCCCTGCCGCGCAATAAAAGGATCGGGAAAGCCGGGGTTCGGCGCAACAAAGCCCATATGTCTGGACAAATGACGCAAGGGCGCTATGCGCCGGCCCCGCAAATCATTGCATGAGTGGAGTGTAGAGTCATGGGTTACAAGGTCGTCGTCGTGGGAGCCACCGGAAATGTGGGCCGCGAGATGCTGACCATTCTCGCCGAGCGCGAGTTCCCGATTGACGAGATCGCGGCGGTCGCTTCGCCCCGGTCGCAGGGCACCGACGTCGATTTCGGTGACACCGGCAAGACGCTCAAATGCAAGAATATCGAACATTTCGATTTCACCGGATGGGACATCGCACTGTTCGCGGCAGGCAGCGGCCCAACGGCGGAATATGCGCCCAAGGCGGCGGCAGCGGGCTGTGTCGTGATCGACAATTCGTCGCTGTACCGAATGGACCCGGACGTGCCGCTGGTCGTGCCGGAGGTCAATCCGGACGCAATCGACGGCTATACCCGCAAGAACATCATCGCCAATCCCAACTGCTCGACCGCGCAGATGGTAGTGGCGTTGAAGCCGCTGCATGATGCCGCGAAGATCAAGCGCGTTGTCGTCGCCACCTACCAGTCGGTCTCCGGCGCGGGCAAGGCGGGGATGGACGAGCTGTTCGAGCAGAGCCGCAACATCTTCGTCGGCGATCCCGCCGAGCCGAAGAAGTTCACCAAGCAGATCGCCTTCAACGTGATCCCGCACATCGACACCTTCCTGGACGATGGGTCGACCAAGGAAGAATGGAAGATGGTCGCGGAAACGAAGAAGATCCTCGACCCCAAGGTCAAGGTGACGGCGACCTGCGTGCGCGTGCCCGTGTTCGTCGGCCACAGCGAGGCGATCAACATCGAGTTCGAGAACGAGATTTCGGCCAAGGAAGCGCAGGACATCCTGCGCGAGGCGCCGGGCATCATGCTCGTCGACAAGCGCGAGGATGGCGGATACGTCACCCCGGTCGAGTGCGTGGGCGACTACGCCACCTTCGTCAGCCGCGTGCGCGAGGATTCGACGGTCGACAATGGCCTCTCGCTCTGGTGCGTCAGCGACAATCTCCGCAAGGGCGCGGCGCTGAACGCGGTTCAGATCGCCGAGCTGTTGGGCCGCCGTCACCTCAAGAAGGGCTGAAAAAGGACATGACCGACCTGCCCCTCGAACGGCACGAGATCAAAGGCTTCGACGGCCTGCCGATCGCCGTGCATGTCGTGGGGCGGGGACGGGATCTGATGCTCATCCACGGCTATTTCTCCAATGCCTGGACCAACTGGATCCGCTACGGCCATGCGGCGAAGCTGGTGGAAGCGGGCTTCCGCCTGATCCTGCCGGACCTGCGCGGCCATGGCGAAAGCGCGAAGCCGCACGATCCTGCCGCCTATCCACCCGATGCCCTGACCGACGACAATCTGGCGGTGGTGGAGCAGATGGGCCTCACCGACTATGATCTGGGCGGATATTCGCTCGGCGCGCGGACGACGGTGCGGATGCTGGCGCGCGGCGCGACCCCGCGCCGCGTCATCCTGTCCGGCATGGGGCTGCGCGGGCTTATCCAGACGCTCGACAATGGCGGCTATTATCGCAACGTTCTCACCAATCTGGGGACGTTCGAGCGGGGCACGTCGGAATGGATGACGGAGGCGTTCCTCAAGACCACGAAGGGCGATCCTGTCGCGTTGCTCAATATCCTCAACACCTTCGTCGATACGCCGCGGGAGGTGATTGCCGGCTTTCAACAGCCAACGGCCGTGATCTGCGGGGTGGACGACGACAGCAACGGCAATGCGCGCGAACTGGCCGATATCCTGCCTGATAGCCGCTATGTGGAAGTGCCCGGCAGTCACATGAATGCCGTCACCCGCAAGGAGCTGGGGCAGGCGATGGTCGATTTCCTGACCGCTTGACTGTATCGCAGGACCAAGTCACCTTTCGGCCATAGGTCTAAAAGGGGACTCCCATGAAAATCGCTATTTCGCTGGCCGCGCTTGCGGCCGCTCTCGTTGCTTCGCCGGTCATGGCGCAGCAGCAGGCAAACACGCCGACAGCCGCCGACGCCGAGGCGTTCCTGACCAAGGCCGAGCAATCACTGTTCGACCAGTCGATCGTCAGCGGCCGCGCCGCGTGGATCAACGCGACCTATATCACCGATGACACGGACGCCATCGCCTCCTATTTCGGCGCGATCGACACCAAGCAGCGGGTCGATTACGCGCTGGAAGCAGCGAAATTCGCGACCGCGCCGGGCCTCACCCCGGAAACCAAGCGCCGGTTGACGCTGCTGCGCACCGCGCTGACGCTTCCCGCGCCGACCACGCCGGGCGCGGCGGAACAGTTGAACGACCTCGCGACCAAGCTGCAGTCCGCCTACGGCAAGGGCAAGGGCACGCTGAAGGGCCAGCCGATCAACGGCAGCGACATCGAAGAGCAGATGGGGATCAACCGCAATCCCGAAGAATTGAAGGAAATGTGGGTCAGCTGGCACGACAATGTCGGCGCGCCGATGCGGCAGGATTATGCCAAGCTGGTGAGCATTGCCAATGCCGGCTCCAAGGAACTGGGCTTCGCCGACACAGGCGCGATGTGGCGATCCAAATATGACATGCCGGCCGACGATTTCGCGAAGCTGACCGACAAGATTTGGGCCGAGGTGAAGCCGCTCTATGACGAGCTGCACTGCTACACCCGCACCAAGCTCAACGAGAAATATGGCGACGCGGTGCAGCCCAAGACCGGCCCGATCCGCGCGGACCTGCTAGGCAATATGTGGGCGCAGGAATGGGGCAACATCTACGACATCGTCGCGCCGGCAGGTGCGGGCGACCTTGGCTACGACGTTACCGACCTGCTGAAGGCCAAGAATTACGACCCGGTCAAAATGGTGAAGGCCGGGGAAGGCTTCTACAGTTCGCTTGGCTTCGACCCGCTGCCCGCGACATTCTGGGAACGGTCCCAGATCGTGAAGCCGCGCGACCGGGAGGTCGTGTGCCATGCGTCAGCCTGGGACATCGACAACAAGAACGACATCCGCATCAAGATGTGCACCAAGGTCAATGGCGACGATTTCGTGACGATCCACCACGAGCTGGGCCACAATTACTATCAGCGCGCGTATCAGGTTCAGAAGCCGCTCTATCTCGACGGCGCCAATGACGGCTTCCACGAGGCAATCGGCGACTTCATCGCACTGTCGATCACGCCCGACTATCTGGTGAAGATCGGTCTGCTGGACGCGGGCAAGGTGCCGGGCGCGGACAAGGATCTGGGCCTGTTGCTGCGTCAGGCGATGGACAAGGTCGCGTTCCTGCCCTTTGGCCTGTTGATCGACAAATGGCGCTGGGGCGTGTTCGACGGATCGATCCCGGAAAGCCAGTATGAGAAGGGCTGGACCGACCTGCGCCTCAAATATCAGGGCATCGTTCCGCCGGTCGCGCGCGACGAGAGCAAGTTCGACGCGGGCGGCAAATATCACATCCCCGGCAATACGCCCTATACCCGCTATTTCCTGGCCCGGGTGCTGCAGTTCCAGTTCTACGAAGCCGCGTGCAGGCAGGCGGGGTGGAAAGGCCCGCTCCACCGCTGTTCCTTCTACGGCGACAAGGCGGTGGGCGAGAAGCTGAACGCCATGCTGAAGATGGGCGCGTCGAAGCCCTGGCCCGATGCGCTCGCCGCCTTCACCGGCAGCCGGACAATGTCCGGCAAGGCGCTCGTCAATTATTTCGCTCCGCTCCAGAAGTGGTTGGTTCAACAGAATAAAGGCAAGTCCTGCGGCTGGTAAGTCCGCGCGAAAATTGATAGGCGGCTGCGCATGAACGCAGCCGCCATTCTTCTGTCGCTCCTCTTTGGCACCGCGCTGGTCATGACGATTGCGCTCACGGTCGCCTGGCAGCATTTCGGACGGCAAAGATATGTCCTGACATGGACTGCGTCCTATGCAGTCGGCATGTTGCAGTGGATCGCCAACGCAGGCGGCTTTTTCCTGAAGAGCCCGGCCCTTTACATCCTGACAGGCATCGGATTGATCGTGAGCGGGTCGCTGCTGGCCGTTGGCGTTCGCCAGCGTTCGGGCCGTCCCCTCCGGCTGATGGCCTTCATTCTGCCGGGTGCGGTGGTGATCCTCGCCATGGCGCTTGCGATCGGGCCGGCGAGCAGCCAGTTGATGCAGGGCTTCATCATCCCCGTCTATGTGGGGCTGTTGCTCGCCGTCAGCGCGATTTCGCTCTTGCCGCGGGATCGCAGGATCACGCCCCCGGAACTCGCCTTTTTCGCGGCATTGGTGGCCTTCGTCATGGTCCAGTTCACCCTGGCTGCGTCGGCGATACTGATACACGGTCCGGAGAGCGGCAAGGATCTCTATCGGCTGATCTTCAGCATCTTCACGCCGACCATCTATGTCGCGAACGCCGTCACGGCCGTTCTGGTCGTCGCCGGCGATCTGGCGCAGCAGCTCCGCCGGCAGATGCGGCACGACCCTCTGACGGAGGTGCTGAACCGTCGCGGGCTTGACGATGCGGCCGATCAGGCGATCGCCCTGGCGCGGCGGCACAAGCGGCCGCTGGCGCTGGTGGTGTGCGACCTGGACGGGTTCAAGGCGCTCAACGACAATCATGGGCACATTGCCGGGGATCAGGCGCTGCGGAGCTTCGCCCGGCTCCTAACCAGTGCGCTGCGCCGGGGCGACGTGGTGGGACGCATGGGCGGGGACGAGTTCGGCCTGTTGCTGCTGGACACGGACGCGCACGCCGCGGCCGAGGTCATGGAGCGGGTGCGCGCGGAAATGCCTCACTTGGCGGTCGAGCAGGTGCCGAGCCCGCACCTGCGGGCCAGTTTCGGCGTGGCCGAACTGATGGCCGAAGACACCCGCCTGGAGGACATGGTCGCTCGGGCCGACGCCGCCCTCTACGAAGCGAAGAATCTCGGGCGGAACCGCGTCGCCGTGTGGCGCGCGGCCGCCTGACCGAAGCGGACCTTAACGGAAGGGAGGTTCGTTGAAGGCGCGCAGCTTGCGGCTGTGCAGCTTCGCGCCCTCCTGCCGCAACAGTTCGCAGGTCATGATGCCGACCCGCAAATGCCCGGCGATCGCCTCCTCGTAGAAGCGGTTCGCCTGCCCCGGCAATTTGAGTTCGCCGTGGATGGGCTTGTCGGACACGCAGAGCAGCGTGCCGTAGGGAACGCGAAAACGATAGCCTTGCGCCGCAATCGTCGCGGACTCCATGTCGATCCCGACGGCGCGCGAGAGGCTGAAGCGCAGCGCGGAACTGGAATAGCGCAACTCCCAATTGCGATCGTCCGTCGTCACCACGGTCCCGGTGCGCAACCGCCGCTTGAAATCCTCCGGATTGCCGCCGCCCAATATCGCCTCGGCGGCGCTGGCCATCGCCACCTGCACCTCCGCGATCGCCGGCACAGGAATTTCGGGCGGCAGCATCGCGTCGAGCACATGGTCGTCGCGGAGGTAGGCGTGGGCAAGGACGTAGTCGCCGATCCGCTGGCTGGGGCGCAGGCCGCCGCAATGACCGATCATCAGCCAGGCTTCGGGGCGCACGACCGCCAGATGGTCGCAGATCGTCTTGGCATTGGACGGCCCAACGCCGATATTGACCAGGGTGATGCCGCTGCGATCGGGCGCGATCAGGTGATAGGCGGGCATCTGGTGCCTGCGCCACGCGCTGTCCGCCACCATCCGGGCCGGGTCGGCGGTCTCGGGCGTCACATAGACGCCGCCCGCGCCGGACAGGGCGGTGTAGCGGCTGCCCTCGCGCTGCAATTCCGCGCAGGCCCAGGCGACGAACTCGTCGACATAGCGGTGATAGTTGGTGAATAGGATGTAGCGCTGCACATGCTCGGCAGGGGTGCCGGTATAATGTTTCAGCCTGGCGAGCGAGAAGTCGGTGCGAAGCCCGTCGAACAGCGCCAGCGGCCGATCCCCGTGCGCGTCGGGCACGAACAGGCCGTCCGCGATCTCGTCGCCGATCTCCGCCAGTTCGGTCGCGGGGAAGTGCCGCGCCAGTTCCGTGGGCGGCGTGCCGTCGAGCGCGCTGATGTCCAGGCCATCGAGCACATAGGGGAAGGGGATTTGCTGGTCGCTAAGCCCGACATCCACCTCCACCCCATAGTCCCGGACCAGAAGGTCTATCTGTTCGGCCAGATAGTCCGCAAACATGCCCGGCCGCGTTACGGTCGTAACATAGCGTCCCGGCTTGGAGAGGCGGGCGAAGGACCGGCCCGGTGGCGGCGCCTCGCCATCGCCATGATGGGTGATGTGCAGTTCGGGGTAGCAAAAGCGGCGGTCGGTCCGCGCTTCGGGTGGCGGGATCGCGCCGTCGCGCGCATAGGCGCGCATCGCGTCACGCAGGGTTTCTATCGATGTCTGATAAATCCGGTCGAGCTCTGCGACCGTCGCTGTGCCGATGCTTTGTGTCATCGCCCCCTGTTACCGCCTTTGGGTGACGGAAGAAAGACCTTGGGGCGGAAGCCGCGCGCCGGTGGACGACCGGCCGGCGCGCGGCCCGGCACTTAAAGCTGGCCGAGCATATAGTCAGCGGAGGAAAGCTTGAAGTCGCCAGGCGCTTCGACATTCAGTTCCTCGACGACGCCGTCCTTTACGATCATCGAAAAGCGCTGGCCGCGCGTGCCGAGCCCGAACTTGCTGCCGTCCATGGTGAGTCCCACCGCCTTGGCGAAATCGGCATTGCCATCGGCCAGCATCGTAACCTTGCCCTCGGCGCCTGCGGACTTGCTCCAGGCGCCCATCACGAAGGGATCGTTGACCGCGGTGCAGGCGATCTCATCGACGCCCTTCGCTTTCAACTCTTCAGCCTTGTCGATGAAACCCGGCAGGTGCCGGGCCGAACAGGTCGGCGTGAAAGCGCCAGGCACCGAGAAGAGGGCGACGGTCCGGCCGGCGAAGAAATCATCGGACGAGACGGTTTCGGGGCCGTTCTCCGTCATTTTCGCAAAGCTGGTTGTGGGAAGGCGATCGCCCTTGGAAATCGTCATATGTTTGTTCTCCTGGCCTGATTGGGGACGGGAGGTCGGCCCAAAGCCGCCCTGTGTCAAGACAAGCCGCTTCAATAAGCCGGCCCGCCCCATGCGAACGGCGGGCACGGCTTGGCATCGCCCGGCAGCCGCCTATATTCGGGGATATGACAGCGGCGCGCTTTTATGGCGGGCAGTTCCTGCTCGCCCTTCCTGGCATGGAAGACATGCGGTTCGATCATAGCGTCGTGGCGCTGTGCGTGCATGACGAGAATGGCGCGCTTGGCATCGCGGTGGACGAGGAGATTGAGGGCGTCCGCTTTCGCGACCTGCTGGAAAGCTTCGACATCGATCCCGCCGGCGTAGCGGACGTGCCAGTACTGCGCGGCGGCCCCGTCGAGCCAAGGCGTGGCTTCGTCCTCCACTCGCTCGATTGGGGCGGGCAGGACATGGTCGATGTGGGCGGGTTGTGGGGCCTGTCCGGGTCGCTCGACATATTGAAGGCGATCGCGGAGGGGCGCGGACCCAGCCGCTATCTGATAGCGCTGGGCTATGCAGGCTGGGGCGCGGGGCAGCTGGAACAGGAACTGACGGGCGAAAGCTGGTTCCTGGCGGACGGCGATCCTGCCCTGCTGTTCGACATGCCCGCGCGCCGCCGATGGGCGGCCGCCTTCGCTGCGGCGGGGGTGGATTCTTCGCATCTGGTTCCCGGCGCCGGCTCGGCCTGACCCGCCATCGACATAAAGAAAACTTTATATAGGGTTGTCACCACCGCCTGCGGTTGATAAGGCGCTGGCCATTGCCATCGTGCGTCCCCTCGGCGCGGGTGGACCCATTCTAAGCTAACGGAGACATGAACGTGGCCACCGCACCCGCCACCCAGGCGCAGGATTATGTGATTGCCGACATCGGCCTCGCCGCCTTCGGCCGCAAGGAAATCGAGATCGCCGAAACCGAAATGCCGGGCCTGATGGCGCTGCGCGAGGAATTCGGCCCCAGCCAGCCGCTCAAGGGCGCGCGCATCACTGGTTCGCTGCACATGACGATCCAGACCGCCGTGCTGATCGAGACGCTGACCGCGCTTGGCGCGCAGGTCCGCTGGGCCACCTGCAACATCTTCTCGACGCAGGACCACGCCGCCGCCGCCATCGCCGCGTCGGGCGTGCCGGTCTTCGCGGTGAAGGGCGAAACGCTCCAGGAATATTGGGACTATGTCGAGCGCATCTTCGACTGGCACAATGACGATAGCGGCGTGTGCAACCTGATCCTGGACGATGGCGGCGACGCGACGATGTTCGCGCTGTGGGGCGCGCGGGTCGAGGCCGGCGAGGAATTGTTCACCCCGTCGAACGAGGAAGAAGAAATCTTCTGCGCCGTGCTGAAGCGCGTGCTGAAGGAACGTCCGGGTTTCCTCACCAAGACTGTCCAGTCGATCAAGGGCGTGTCGGAAGAAACCACCACCGGCGTCCATCGCCTCTATGAACTGTCGAAGAAGGGCAAGCTGCCCTTCCCGGCGATCAACGTGAACGACAGCGTCACCAAGTCGAAGTTCGACAATCTCTATGGTTGCAAGGAGAGCCTGGTCGACGCCATCCGTCGCGGCACCGACGTCATGCTAGCCGGCAAGGTCGCCTGCGTCGCGGGCTTCGGCGATGTCGGCAAGGGCTCGGCGGCGTCGCTGCGCAACGGCGGCGCGCGCGTCCTCGTTACCGAAGTCGATCCGATCTGCGCGCTGCAGGCCGCGATGGAGGGCTATGAAGTCGTGACGATGGAAGAAGCCGCACCGCGCGCCGACATCTTCGTCACCGCCACCGGTAACGAAGGCGTGCTGACCGTCGACCATATGCGAGCCATGAAGAATATGGCGATCGTGTCCAACATCGGCCACTTCGACAGCGAGATCGAGATCGCCGGCCTCCAGAACTTCAAATGGACCGAGATCAAGCCGCAGGTCGACGAAGTCGAATTCCCCGATGGCAAGAAGATCATCGTCCTGTCGAAGGGACGCCTGGTCAACCTCGGCAACGCGACCGGCCACCCCAGCTTCGTCATGTCGGCCAGCTTCACCAACCAGACGCTGGCGCAGATCGAGCTGTGGACCCGCAGCGAGCAGTATAAGAACGACGTCTATGTGCTGCCCAAGCATCTGGACGAGAAGGTCGCCGCGCTGCACCTCGAAAAGCTGGGCGTCAAGCTGACCAAGCTTAGCCAGCGCCAGGCCGACTATATCGGCGTACCGGTAGAAGGGCCGTTCAAGCCCGACCATTATCGCTACTGATCCTGCACACGGGTCGAACGAGTGGAAAGGGAGGCGGAAACGCCTCCCTTTTTTGTTGCGTCCCTTCTTCCCGATAGGAACGATCTGCTTTAGGCCGGGGTGGATGAAGATCGGGATCGTGCAGGGCAGGGGTAAGGGAGGCTGGCGGACATGACGGCGCTGTCCCCCTTCGCTGCCGTGATCCTGGGCGTGGTGCTCGCGCTCTGGCTTGGCGGCGCGGTCTGGGCACTCGCCAGCGGCCAGCGGATGCGGCGCGAAGGGACGCAGGCCCAAGGCAAGTTCGATCGGCTGGCCGTGCTGCTGGCGTCCGCGCCGGCCGCGCCGGTCATCATCCATCCCGACGGCCGGCTGGAGGCGGCGGACCGGCTCGCCAAATGGCTGGGCAAGACGCGCGTGCCCGCCTTCGTTTCGGAACTGGTTGCGGAGGACGGAGGGCTGGAGCCGGACGACGCGGCCGCCCTGTCGCGCGAGATCGCAGCGGTGCAGAGGGCAGGCAGGAGCTTCGCCCTGGCGGTTCGTGGGACGGGATCGACGCGCCTGCTGCTGGTGCGCGGGGCGCCCGCCCCGCCGGGGCTTGCCGAAAGCGGCGGCGTCGTCCTGTGGATATTCGACGCGACGGACAGCCAGTCGGAAATCCAGTCTCTCAAGGAACAGGTCGAGCAGTTGCGCGATGCCCTCGAGGCGTTGGCGGGACTGCTGGAGGCAGCGCCTTTCCCGATGTGGCATCGCACGCCGGACCTCCGGCTAAGCCTCGTCAACAGCGCCTATGTCCGCGCCGTCGATGCCGAAAATGCGGCCGAGGTGATCGCCAACGGCATCGAACTGGTCGAGGTGGCAGGCGGTGTCAGCCCGCAAGCCGCGGCGGCGGAGGCGGTGGCACAGGACGCGCCCATGGATCGCATGGTTCCGGCCACGATTGACGGCGAACGGCGGACCATGCGGGTGGTCGACGTGCCACTGGGACCGGCGGGCATCGCTGGCTACGCCGTCGATCAGCATGAGTTGGAGCAGGCGCGGGTCGAGCATCGGCGGCTGGAGGCGGCGCAGCGCGACCTGCTGGACCGCTTGTCCGCCGGCGTCGCGCGCTTCGGAGCGGATCGCACGCTTCGCTTCTGGAACCAGCCCTTCATCAGCCTGTTTGGGCTGCGGCAGGAGGCTTTGGCCGACGCGCCCCTGTTCGAGCGGGTGCTGGACCAGATGCGCGACGCCCGCCGGTTGCCTGAGCATCGCGACTTTCCGGCCTGGCGCGGGGAGCGGCGCAACTGGTTCCTGTCGCCCGAACCGCAGGAGGAGAACTGGCTGCTGCAGGACGGCACGCACCTGCGCGTCTATGCCCAGCCGTTGCCGGATGGCGGCCTTCTGCTGATCTTCGAGGATCGCACCGAACAGGTGCAGCTGTCGAGCGCGCGCGACACGTTGCTGCGGGTGCGGACCGCGACCTTCGACAATCTGTTCGAATCCATCGGCGTCTTTTCGGCGGACGGCAGGCTCCAGATGTGGAACAGCCGGTTCCGCGCCGTATGGGGAGCGCCGGAAGACCTGCTCGCCACCCATCCGCGCATCGACGATCTGATGCGGGCGGTGCAGGCGCAACTCGCCAAGCCGCAACAGTCCAACCTTGTGCGCGAACTGGTGCGCGCCGCCACGGTCGAGCGGAAGCAGCGGACAGGCCGGGTCGGCTTTGCCGACGGGCGCATCTTCGAATTCGCAGCCATGCCGCTGCCGGACGGCAATGCGCTCTTCACCATGCTGGACGTCACCGACAGCCGGCGGGTGGAGCAGATATTGCGCGACCGCAACGAGGCGTTGGAGCAGGCAGACAAGGTCAAGACCGCGTTCGTCACCAATATGAGCTATGAGCTGCGCACCCCGCTCACCACCATCTCGGGGTTCGCCGAGATGATGAGCGCCGGCTATGCGGGGGAACTGAGCGAACCGGCCAAGGGCTATGTTGATGGCATCCTGCAAAGTACGGCCCGCCTCTCCATGCTGATCGACAATGTGCTTGACCTGACGCAGAGTGAGGTGAGCGGGCTGCCGATCGAGCGCGCCCCGGTCGATCTTGCCGCCGTCGCGCGCGACAGCTTAGAACGCGCACGGGAACAGGCGTCTGCCAAGGGTATCGAGATGGCGGTGACGCTGCAGGACGATCTTGGCCGGGTGAAGGGCGACGCGCGCCGTATCGGCCAGGCGATCGACCATCTTCTGGAAAATGCCCTGCGCTATTGCGGACGGGGCGCGCGCATCCTGGTCCATGGGGACGGGACGGAGGAAAAGGCGCGCCTCATCGTATCGGACAATGGTCCGGGCATGACGCCGGCGCAGCAGAAGGCCGCTTTCGATCCGGTGGAGCGTGCGGACCAGGCGCGCAGCGGTGGCCGGGCCGGCATCGGCCTGCCGCTGGCGCGCCAGCTCGCCGAAGCGCATGGCGGCACCTTGACGCTCTTGTCGGAGCCGGGGCAGGGCACGATGGTCACGATCGAGCTGCCGCGTGGCTGATGCGTCGATGCTCCTGAGCGGCGAAGCGGAGATGCTCGACCTCGGCCGCCGGATCGCGGCGCAGGTCCAGATCGGCGACGTCATCGCGCTGGAAGGAGGTCTCGGCGCCGGCAAGACGACGCTGGCGCGCGGCCTGCTGGAAGCCTTGGGCCTTGCGGGCGAGGCCCCAAGCCCCAGCTTCGCCATCGTCCAGCCCTATGACGTGCCGGAGGTGCGGCTGCCCGTCACCCATGTGGATCTCTACCGACTGGACGGACCGGACGAAGTGGAGGAACTGGCGCTGGGCGACCATCTGATGGACAGCCTGTTGATCGTGGAATGGCCGGACCGGCTTGGCAACGCGCTATGGCCCCATGCGCTGCGGCTGACCGTCGAGATCGTTGATGAAACCGCGCGGCGCTTGACAGCGGACGTGCCGGACGCTTGGACGGCGCGATGGTCACAGATATGATCCCGCCCGCCGCTGCGCCCGCTTTCCTTGCCGAGGCTGGCTGGGGCGACGCGGCCGTCGTGCCGCTGGCCGGCGATGCCTCCTTCCGCCGCTATTTCCGGGTCGTGGATGCCGGGCGCCGCGCCGTGCTGATGGACGCGCCACCGCCGCACGAGGATCCGCGCCCCTTCATCGCCATTGCCGAGCATCTGAACGCGGACGGCTTCGCCGCGCCTCGGATATTGGCGCGCGACCTGGAACAAGGGCTCGTCCTGATCGAGGATTTCGGTGACCTGCGGATCAAGGAGCATCTGGAGGCGGACCCTTCCGATGAATTGGCCGTCTATGGCCGCGCCGTCAGCCTGCTGGCCGACCTGCACCGCCTGCCAGCCGCAGACCTGCCGCCCTATGACCGCGCGGTATATCAGCGGGAAACGGGTTTGCTGACCGAATGGTTTTGCCCGGCCGCCGGGTTGGACGTCGATGAAGCGGCCTATGTCCGCGCGTGGGACGCCGTCCTGCCGGTGGTGGAGGCGTCGGCCAGCCCCGCCGTCACCGTGCTGCGCGACTATCATGCCGAAAACATCATGCTGGTCGATCGGGCGGCGTCGCATGGCCTTGGCCTGCTCGATTTTCAGGACGCGTTGGCCGGGCACCCGGCATACGATCTCGTCTCGCTGCTTCAGGATGCCCGGCGCGATGTGCCGGAAGAGGTGGAAGCGGCGATGCTGGCCCATTACAAGGCGCTTGCCTCACCGCCGGACGATTTCGATGCCGCCTATGCGGTGCTCGGCGCACAGCGCAACGCGAAGATCATCGGCATCTTCACGCGTCTCTGGAAGCGGGACGGAAAGCCCCGTTATTTGTCTTACCTGCCGCGAATGTGGGGGCTGTTGGAGCGCGACCTCGCCCATCCCGCGCTGGCCCCGGTGGCGGACTGGTTCGCCGCCAATATCCCGGCCGAGAAGCGACGCGACGCGCTGGCGGAGTTCGCGCCCGCATGATCGACACGGCGATGCTGATGGCGGCGGGCCTTGGCAAGCGGATGCGCCCGCTCACCGCCACCCGGCCCAAGCCGCTGGTGAAGGTCGCGGGCAAGCCGCTCATGGACCATGCGCTGGACCGGCTGGAGGCCGGCGGCATCCGCAGGGTGATCGTCAACGTCCATTATCTGGCCGACACGGTGGAAGCGCATCTGAAGGCGCGCCGGTGCGGCATGGAGTTCATCGTCTCTGACGAACGGGCAAAGCTGCTGGAGACCGGGGGCGGCCTTGTAAAAGCCAAGCCGCTGCTGGGCGACGCGCCCTTCATCTGCGCCAACAGCGACAATCTCTGGATCGACGGGCCGCAGGAAACGCTCGGGATGATGCGGCGCATCTGGGATCCGGAAAGGATGGATGCCCTCCTGCTGCTGGTGCCGCTTTCGCGCGCGATCTGTCACAGGGGGCAGGGGGACTTTCACATGGATGCGAGCGGCCGGCTGAGCCGGCGCAAAACCGCGCATGTCGCGCCGTTCGTCTTCACCGGCGTTCAGATCATGGCTCCGTCGCTGATCACCGATCCGCCGTCCGACGTGTTTTCGACAAACATTTTCTGGAACCGCGCGATCGAGCGAGGACGGCTGTTCGGCGTATCGCATCAGGGGCTCTGGTTCGATGTGGGTACGCCCCAGGCGATCCCGGTCGTGGAGTCGACGCTGGCCCATGGGTGACAAGGCGCGGCCCGCGCTGTTCACCATTCCGGCGCATCGCGCCTTTTCCGACGCGCTGGTAGCCGGACTGCTCGCGCAGCATCGCGGCCAGCCTATCGCGCTGGCGCAGGCGATGGTCCTGCTCCCCAACAGCCGCGCCGTCCGGGCGATCAGCGACGCCTTCGTCCGTCAGTCGGGCGGCGGGTTGCTGCTGCCCCGGCTGGTGGCGATCGGCGATCCGGACCTGGGCGAACAAGTCGGCGGCGCGCTCGATCCGCTGGGTGAGGAAGAACCGGTGCCACCCGCCATCGCACCGATGCGGCGGCAGATGATCCTGGCGCGCATGGTGCAGGACATGAAGCCGGGCACGGATGCCGGACAGGCGCTGCTGCTGGCGCAGGCGCTGGGCGCGGTGCTGGACCAGATGCAGGTGGAGGAGATCGCGCCGGCCGCGCTGCGCGACGGGCTGACTTTGTCGGAGGAACTCTCCGGCCACTGGCAGGCGTCGCTTCGCCTGTTCGACATCCTCATTGCGCGCTGGCCGGTGGAGCTTGCCCGGACGGGCTGCATCGACCTTGCCGAGCGGCGCAATCGCCTGTTCGACCGGCTGACGGCGCGCTGGGCCGTGCATCCGCCCGGCGGCACGGTGGTGGCGGCGGGCATATCGACGACCGCGCCGGCGATCGCGCGGCTGCTGCGACGGATCGGCACGATGCCGGGCGGCATGGTGGTGTTCGCGGGACTCGACCAGCATATGGACGCCGACGCGTGGGACGCCATCGGGCCTTTCCCGCCCGATCCGCTGACCGGCCGGGCGGCTCCCGGCCATGAGAGCCATCCGCAATATGCGTTGAAGCGCTTGCTGGACGCGATGAGCGCGACTCGGGACGATGTGGCGCAATGGCGATGGGGCAGCGAGCATGACGCCCGGGCGGTGCGCGCGCGCAATATCTCCAACGCGATGCTGCCGCCGCGGCTCACCAGCCGGTGGCGTGATCTCAAGACGGCGGAACGGTCTCTGGCTGGCGTGGAAGCGCTGGAAGTCGCCACCCCCGGCGAAGAGGCGCAAGCCATCGCCATCGCCCTGCGCGAGGCGCTGGAGACGCCGGAGCGCACCGCCGCGCTGGTGACGCCAGACCGGCAGCTTGCGACGCGGGTGTCCGCGCATTTGCGCCGCTGGGGCATTGAAGCCGACGATTCGGCCGGCCAGCCCCTGTCCCGCCTGCCGCCCGGAACCTTGCTGCTGACCATGGCGGAGGCGGTGGCGGAGCGGTTCGCGCCGGTGCCGCTGCTGGCGCTGCTCAAGCATCCGCTCGTGATGCGGGGCGAAGGGCGCCTCGCCTGGCTGGAGGGGGTGAGGGGCCTCGACCTGCTGCTGCGCGGGCCGCGTCCGCAAGCGCGCCTGATCGGCATCGACCTGCTGCTTGCACCGCGCGACGACGATCGGCAGCGGGCTTTGCGGGACGAGGTGCGGGCGTGGTGGCAGGACGCGCGCCCGAAGATCGAGCCGCTGGAACGCGCCTTCGCCGATGCCATCGACCTTGGCGCACAGATCGCTGCCTTGCGCGAGCAGGCGGGCGCTCTGTCGGGCGATGCGGTATGGGCCGGGCATCAAGGCCATGCCGCCGCCGCGCTCTTCACCGAATTGGAGGCCGCCGCGCCGGAGGGGCCGCGTCAGGCCGATGTCCGGGCGTTGCCGACAATGCTGGATCACCTGCTCGGCCGCGTCGCGGTTCGTCCGCCGCAGGGCGGCCATCCTCGCGTGGCCATATTGGGCTTGATCGAGGCGCAGCTGGCACAGGCCGATCTCATGATTCTGGGCGGCCTTAACGAAGGAACCTGGCCCGGCCTCCCCGCGCCCGACCCGTGGCTCGCCCCGCGCATCCGGCGCGAACTGGGCCTGCCGGGGCTGGAAACGCGCATCGGCCTTGCCGCCCACGACTTCGCCAGCGCGCTCGGCGCACCGCATGTCCTCATCACCCGAGCGCGGCGGGGGAGCAGCGGTCCCGCCGTCGCGTCCCGCTTCTGGCTGAGGCTAAAGGCCATGGCCGGGCCGCAATGGAAATCGGCGGACCGTTACGCAGCCTTGGCGCGGGAGATCGACAGGCCGGCCGCCTATCGTCCGGCCAAGCGTCCCGCGCCGTCACCGTCCGTGGCTCAGCGGCCCAAGCTGATCCCGGTGACTGACGTGGACCGGCTGAAGGCCGACCCGTTCGCCTTCTATGCCCGGCGCGTCCTGCGCCTGTCGCGGCTCGACCCCGTCGATGCCGATGCCGGCCCGGCCTGGCGCGGGACGGCTGTCCACGAAATCCTGCAACATTGGGCGGAAGCGGGCGTGTTCGATCCCGCCGACCTGGAAGCGCGTGCCCGTGCGATGTTCGATCAGCCGCAGGTTCACCCGCTGCTCAAGGCGCTCTGGCAACCCCGGCTGATCGAGGCGATCCGCTGGATCGCTGCCGAGGTGGCGCGGGACAAGGCAGAAGGGCGCATCATCCTGTCGGTGGAAAAGGAGGGGCGAGCGGAGGTTGCCGGCGTGACGCTGATGGGCAAGGCGGACCGGATCGACAGGCTGGCGGACGGGCGCATCGGCATCATCGACTATAAGACGGGCAAGCCGCCGAGCCCGCGGCAGGTGAAGGCCGGCTTCTCCCTGCAACTCGGCCTTTTAGGCGTCATCGCGGAGATGGGCGGGTTCGAGGGATTGGGACAGCGCGTCGAAGCAGGCGATTTCGAATATTGGTCGCTCGCCAAGAAGGGCGACCAGTTCGGCTATCGCGAACGGCCGGTCGATCCGCTGGGCAAGCGGGACAAGATCCTCACCGACAGCTTCACCGCCCAAGCGCATGAACATTTCGAGGGCGTAGCGCGGGACTATCTGCTCGGCTCCGCCCCCTTCCGCGCGGAAATAAACCCCGAGGTCGCCAATTATGGCGATTATGACCAGCTGATGCGGCTGGAGGAATGGTATGGACGCGGCGATGGCTAGAAGGCCCAACCCGCTGCAGAAGCTGCTCGGCGATCAGGCGCGCGCCGCCGCGCCTCATGCCCATGTCTGGCTGTCGGCATCGGCGGGCACGGGCAAGACCCATGTGCTGACCGCGCGCGTCTTCCGCCTGCTGCTTCAGGGCGTGCGGCCGGAAAATATCCTCTGCCTCACCTTCACCAAGGCGGGCGCGGCGGAAATGGCCGACCGCATCCATGACCGGCTAGCCGCGTGGGTGCAGATGGACGACACCGGGCTATTCAACGATCTGGAGGCTCTGGGCGAGGAATCCGGCCCCGAAGCGCGGGACAGGGCGCGGCGGCTGTTTGCCGAGGTGCTGGAATCGACCGGCGGCGGCCTGCGCATCCAGACGATCCATGGCTTTTGCCAGCAATTGCTGACCGCCTTTCCGCTCGAATCTGACCTGACGCCCGGCTTTCGTCCACTGGACCAGCGCGAGCAGGCGAGCCTTGCGCGCCAGACGCTCGCCGACCTTGCGGTGCAGGCGCAGGAACAGGGCGACGCCGCACTGATCGGCGCGTTGCAGGCGCTTAGCCTGCGCCTTGGCGAAGGCGGCGCCGAGCAGTTCCTGCTGCGCTGCGCGGCGGCGGAAGCGGCGCTGGACGAATTGCCGGCGGACATCTCGCCTTGGCTGGCGCGCGAACTAGAGCTGCCGGAGGGGGATATCGACCGATGGCTTGCCGAACAGTGCTGCGACGATGTCTTCGACATGCGCGCGCTCGACTGGATCGTGCGCGCCAATGTCGATTGGGGCAAGGGACGCGCACTGGAGCGCTGCGACCGGATCGCCGCCTGGCGCGCGCTCGATCCGGCGGGTAGGGCGGCCGCCCTTGCCGACCTGCATCGCGCCTGGGCGAAGGCGGACGGCGACATCATCGATGCCAAGGGCTGGGTGCCACCGCTCGACGGCTATGCCGAGATGGCGGCGCGGCTGCATGAGGCGTGCGGCGCACTGATCGCGATGAAGCTGCGCGCCGACTATGCGGCGTTGCTGGCGAAGGCGCTCCATGCCGGGCGGGCCTATGCACGCGCCTACGGCACGGCGAAGCGGCTGGCGGGCGCGGTCGATTTCGATGACCTGATCGCCCGCGCCGCGAGCCTGTTGCAGCAGGACGGGATCGCGGACTGGATCCGGTACAAGCTGGACCAGCAGATCGACCATATCCTGGTGGACGAGGCGCAGGACACCAACGTCCGGCAATGGACCATCGTCGGGGCCATCTGCGCCGAATTCTTTTCGGGCGAAGGGGCGAAGGGCGACAAGCTGCGCACCATCTTCACGGTGGGCGACTTCAAGCAGGCGATCTTCGGATTTCAGGGCACCAGCCCGCAGGCGTTCAGCGCGGCGCAGCAGATTTTCGCCCGCCACGCCGAGGAAGCAGGCCATGATTTCTACAGCCTCTCGCTCGATCGCAGCTTTCGGTCGACGCCAGCGGTTCTGGATGTCGTGGATCGCACCATCGGCGCGCTCCGGGCGGAACGGCTGGGCCTCATCGATGGCGACGTGCGCCATATCAGCGCCAATCGCTATCCGGGCGAAGTGATGCTGTGGCGGCCGGTGGTCGCCAATATGACCGAGGATGCGGAAGGCGAGGAGGATTGGGCCGACGATCAGGAACGGGCGCTCGCCACCCGCATCGCCCGCCAGATACGGCAGTGGATCGACGAGGGAATGATGCTGGAAAGCCGGGGGCGGCCGGTGCGCGCGGGGGACATCATGATCCTGGTCCGCCGGCGCAGCGAACTCGCGCGGCTGATCGTCGCGCGCCTCTACGAGGAGAATGTCGCTGTCGCGGGTATCGACCGTCTGCGGCTGAACGCCCCGCTGGCGGTGCGCGACCTGCTGGCGGCGCTGCGCTTCGCGGTGCAGCCCGAAGATGAACTGAACCTCGCCGCACTGCTGGTGTCGCCGCTGATCGGATGGACGCAGGAGCAGCTGATGGAGCGGTTGATCGATCGCAAGGTGGGGTTGTGGCGACACCTGACCCAGACGCTGGACGCAGACTCGCTCGCGCCCTTGCGCGGATTGCTGGGCGCGGCGGATTTCACCATGCCCTACCGCTATCTGGAGGCGATCCTGTCCGGCCCGATGGACGGCCGTCGCCGTCTGATCGAACGGCTGGGCACGGAGGCCGCCGACCCGATCGAAGAACTGCTGAACGCCGCACTGGCGTTCGAAACGGACGATCATCCCTCGCTTCAGCGGTTCATCGACTGGTTCGACCGGGGCGAGGTGGAGATCGTGCGCGATGCGGCCGCGGCGGGCGACATGCTGCGCCTGCTGACGGTGCATGGAGCCAAGGGATTGCAGGCCCCCATCGTCATATTGGCCGATGCCGCGATCGATCCCGATGCGGGCAATCGGGCCGATACGCTGCAATGGAACGGCCTGCCGGTGCTGCCGCCGCGCAAGGGCGAACGGCAGGGGCCGATCGGGACGGTGGCCGAAGAAGCCGCGCAGCAGGAGCGGGAAGAGCATTGGCGGCTGCTCTATGTCGCGCTGACCCGGGCGGAGGAGAAGCTGGTCGTCGCGGGATCGCTGGGGCCGCGCGCGAGGGGCGAGGTCAAGCCCGAAAGCTGGTATGCGGCGGTCGACCGGGCGATGATCGATCTGGGCGCGGACTGGGAGGCCGACCCGCTGTGGGGTGGCGTGCGGCGCTGGAAGGGCACGGAAGTCCTGCCGCCGCGAAAGGCCGAGGCGGAGTCGTCAGACCCCACCCCGGCGGTCCTCACCCCCCATTGGCTCCGCGCGCCTGCTCCGGCCGAGGCCCGTCCGCCCCGGCCACTCGCGCCTTCGGCCCAGGTCGAGGATGACGTACCCAATCCGCCGCCGACCGCCGCGATGCGCGATGCGGCGGAGCGGGGGCGTCTGCTCCATGCGCTGTTCGAGCGGCTGCCTGATCTGGAACCACCCTTGAGACGCGCGGCGGCCGAGCGCTGGCTGGCGCAGCAGGGTGTGTCGGACGAGGCCGCGAGAGCGGACCTTGCCAGGCAGGCAATCCGCGTGATCGAGGAACCGGACTTCGCCGATATCTTCAGCCCCGGCGCGCTCGCGGAAGCGCCGATTGCGGCCGTGGTGGGGCAGGCGGTGATCGCGGGCACCGTCGACCGGCTCTGCATCGGCCCGGACAAGGTGCAGATCGTAGACTTCAAGACCGGACGCATCGCGCCTTTGGGGCCGGAGGAGGTGCCGCTGGCGCATGTGCGGCAAATGGCGGCCTATGCGGCGGCGCTCGCCGTCATCTTTCCCGACAGGACGATCGAGGCCGGGCTTCTCTATACCGGCGCGCCGCGTCTGGTCCGCTTGTCGGCCTCCCTGCTGGCGGCGCACAAGCCGGGCTATGGACCCACGCAGGAGAATTTGCCGCTACCGCCCGTTGAGCCGGGCGTGCAGCCGACCTAGATACGCTTCCAACAAAGGAGATCCGACCATGGCCACCAAGGCAGTCACCGACGTCAGTTTCAAGGAAGATGTGATCGATTCGGACAAGCCGGTGCTTGTCGATTTCTGGGCCGAATGGTGCGGTCCCTGTAAGATGATCGGCCCGGCGCTGGAGGAAATCAGCGAGGAACTGGCCGACAAGGTCACCATCGCCAAGATCAACATCGACGAAAATCCGGAAGCGCCGGGCCAATATGGCGTGCGCGGCATCCCGACGATGATCCTGTTCAAGAATGGCGAGGCCGCCGCGACGAAGGTCGGCGCCGCGCCCAAGAGCGCGCTCAAGGGCTGGATCGAAAGCGTCCTGTAAAGGACAGCCAAAGAGACAGCGAAGTAGACAGGTAAAAGCAAACGGCCGCCCCCGTTCGGAGCGGCCGTTTGGCTGTCTACTTCGCTGTAGCCTTATTTCAGGGGAACAGCATGTCCGCTGCCTTGTCCCACAGTCGGGGCGAGGACGCGCCCAGCAGCCCGCGTTGAAGATCGCCGACCAGATAGGGGCTGCCGTCCAGCCGCTGGCACCGGCCACCCGCTTCGTTGACGAACAATGTCCCGGCGGCATGATCCCATGGCAGCGTGCGGGCGAAGACCGACACGTCGTTCTGCCCCAGCACCAGCCGCGGATATTGTTCGGCGGCACAGCGGGGGATGTCGACCAGGGCGAAATTGCCCGCTGCGCGACGCTGAATATCCTGCCGCTCCTCCTCGCTCATGAAATAGACGGCGAGCGCCGCCACCGGCAGGTCCGCGCCACTCTCCCGCGCGCTCACCTTCTCGCCGTCGATATGGCTGCCGCCATCCTTGAACGCATGGCAGAGCCGCCCCGTCAGCGGGTCCAATATCCAGCCCGCAAGCGTCACGCCGGCATCCGCCAGAGCGACCATGATGCCGAAGGGCGGGTTGCCACTGGCGAAATTGCCGGTGCCGTCGATCGGGTCGATGATCCAGTTGAGGCCGTCGCCCGCGCGTTCCAATATAGCGGGATCGGCGGCGCAGGCTTCCTCGCCGATGATCCCGGCGTCGGGAAGGATGGCGGAAAGCCCCTCCGCCAACCGGATCTCGCTTTCCTTGTCGGCGATGGTGACGAAATCGTCCGCCGCCTTCTCGCTGATCTCATGCTCAGCAAGATTGCGGAAGCGCGGCATGACGATGTCGCGGCCGACATCGCGCATCAGGGTCGCGACTGCGTCATGAAGCGCGGCGACCGTCAACTCCGGTAATCCGCATTGATGGAAATGTAGCCGTGCGTCAGGTCGCAGGTCCATATCGTCGCCCGGCCTTCGCCCAAACCGAGGTCCACCCCGATCACAATGTCCTGCCCCTTGAGATGGGCGGCGACAGGGGCTTCGTCATAGCCCTCGACGGCAAGGCCGCCGGTGGCAACCTGTGTCGCGCCGAAACGGATCGACAGCTTGTCCCGGTCCGCGGGTTCGCCCGCCTTGCCGATCGCCATGACGACGCGGCCCCAATTGGCGTCCTCGCCCGCTATGGCCGTCTTTACCAGCGGCGAGTTGGCGATGGAAAGGCCGATGCGATGCGCGCTTTCGTCGCTTACCGCGCCTTCCACCGTGATTTCCACGAACTTGGTCGCGCCTTCGCCATCGCGCACGACCAGATGGGCAAGCTGGCGGCACAGATCGGACAGGGCGGCGGCAAAGGCGTCCGCGCCGGGATCGTCCATCGACGCGAGGGGAGCATTGCCTGCCTTCCCGGTGGCGAACGCCAGCACGGTGTCGCTGGTCGATGTGTCGCTGTCCACCGTGATGCAGGAGAAGGTCCGCCGGTTCGCGGCCGACAGCATCTGTTGCAGCAACGCCGGATCGATGGCCGCATCGGTGAAGATATAGCCCAGCATCGTTGCCATGTCGGGCGCGATCATGCCCGACCCCTTGATGATGCCGACGAGGTTCACGCGCATTTCGCCGATCAGGGCGGAGGCGTGCGCGCCCTTGGGGTAGGTGTCGGTCGTGCCGATGGTGGTGGCAGCGTCCTCCCATCCGCAGGGCGCGGCGGCGAAGGCAGCTTCAAGGCCCGCTTCCGCCTTGTCGACGGGCAGCGGCACTCCGATCACGCCGGTCGAAGAGATGAAGATGTCCGAAGGCTGGCAGGCCAGGTGATTGGCAACCTTCGCCGCAATCGCTTCGACGGCGGCGCGTCCGCGATGGCCGGTAAAGGCGTTGGCATTGCCCGCATTCACCACCAGCGCCCGGGCCGCACCCAGCGGTATCGCGTCGCGGCACCATTCGACCTCCGGCGAAGGACATTTGCTCTGCGTGGTTACGCCGGCGACGGCGGTGCCTTCCGCCAGTTCGGCATAGGTCAGGTCGCAGCGCTGCCAGGCCTTGTACCCGGCGCGTGCAACGCGCAGCGTTACGCCCGCGATGTCGGGCAGGGAAGGGAAGGCGGCGGGGGCAAGGGGCGAGCGGTCGGTCATGGCGGCGGGATGATGCAAATGGCCCTTTACGTCAATGCGGTTGAAGCTGCCCTTTCCGTGGGCGTGGCGAGGGTCAGCCGTTCACCCCCTTGGCCGCAGTCAGATTGACTAAAGGATGTGCCGTGCCTAAATCGCGGCGCATATCTGCGCACGGTCCCTCTAAAGGGGGCGGGGCGTTCCCCATTTGTCAGGAAATTGCATGTTCGGCGCACTCGCCAAGTCCATCTTCGGATCGTCCAACGAACGTTATGTGAAGTCGCTGGGCAAGACGGTCGACAAGATCGCGTCCTTCGAACCGGCGGTCCAGGCGATGAGCGACGAGGATCTGGTGGCGCAGACCGCGCGGTTCCGCGAACGGCTCGCGGCGGGCGAGACGCTGGACGACCTGCTGCCCGAAGCCTTCGCCACGGTGCGCGAAGCATCGGTCCGCGTGCTGGGAATGCGCCATTTCGACGTGCAGATGGTGGGCGGCATCGTGCTTCATCGCGGCGAAATCGCCGAAATGCGCACCGGCGAGGGCAAGACGCTGGTGGCGACGCTCGCCACCTACCTGAACGCGCTGGAGGGCAAGGGCGTGCATGTCGTCACCGTGAACGACTATCTCGCAAGCCGCGACTGCGAATGGATGGGGCAGGTTTACCGGTTCCTTGGCCTCACCACGGGCGTCATCGTGCCGAACCTGTCGGAGGATCAGCGGCGCGAGGCCTATGCCGCGGACATTACTTACGCCACCAACAACGAGCTCGGCTTCGACTATCTGCGCGACAATATGAAATATGACCGCGCCTCGATGGTCCAGCGGCCGTTCAACTACGCCATCGTCGATGAGGTGGATTCGATCCTGATCGACGAAGCGCGCACCCCGCTCATCATTTCCGGGCCGACCGACGACAAGTCGGAGCTGTACGTCGCGGTCGACGCGATCGTGAAGCAGATCGACGAAAGCGATTATGAGAAGGACGAGAAGCAGCGCAGCGTCACGCTGACGGAGGACGGCACCGAGAAGATCGAACGGCTGCTGGAACAGGCCGGACTGTTGCAGGGCGACAATCTCTATGATTTCGAGAACACGCAGGTCGTCCACCATGTGAACCAGGCGTTGCGCGCCAACGTGATGTTCCGCCGCGACATCGACTATATCGTCAAGGACGGCAAGGTCGTCATCATCGACGAATTTACCGGCCGCATGATGGATGGCCGCCGCTGGTCCGACGGGCTGCACCAGGCGGTGGAGGCCAAGGAAGGCGTCCAGATCGAGCCGGAGAACCAGACGCTCGCCTCCATCACCTTCCAGAATTATTTCCGCATGTATCCGAAGCTCGGCGGGATGACCGGAACGGCCGCGACGGAAGCGACCGAATTCTACGAAATCTACAAGATGAACGTCGTCACCATCCCGACCAACCGGCCGGTGCAGCGCGTCGACGAAGAAGACACTTTCTACAAGAATCTGGAAGACAAGTTCCGGGGCATCGCCCGCACCATCAAGGAGCATCAGGAGAAGGGCCAGCCCGTCCTGGTCGGCACGGTGTCGATCGAGAAGTCGGAAATGCTGTCCGAATTCCTGAACCAGGAAGGCGTGAAGCATGCCGTGCTCAACGCCCGCTTCCACGAGATGGAAGCACATATCGTGGCTCAGGCGGGCCGGAAGGGCGCGGTGACGATCGCCACCAACATGGCCGGGCGTGGGACCGACATCAAGCTGGGTGGCAATCTGGAGATGCGGGTCGAGGACGAGCTGCGCGACATGGCCGAAGGGCCGGAACGCGACGCCGCCATCGCCCGGATCGAGGCCGAGATCGAAGCCGAACGCCAAGAAGTGCTCGCCGCCGGGGGCCTGTTCGTGCTGGCGACCGAGCGGCATGAGAGCCGCCGCATCGACAACCAGCTGCGCGGCCGCTCGGGCCGTCAGGGCGACCCTGGCCTGTCACGCTTCTACCTCAGCCTTGACGACGACCTGATGCGCATCTTCGGCCCGGACACGATGTTCGCGAAGATGATCCGCTCCAACCTGGAGGATGGCGAGGCGCTGCCCCCGTCCAAATGGCTGAGCAAGGCGATCGAGACCGCGCAGAAGAAGGTCGAGGCGCGCAACTACGACATCCGCAAGCAGGTCGTCGAATATGACGACGTGATGAACGACCAGCGCAAGGTCATCTACGAACAGCGCAGCGACATCATGGATGCCGACACGGTGGACGATGTCGTGACCGACATGCGCCGCGAGACGGTCAACGATCTGGTCGGCGCGTCGTGCCCGCCCGGCACCTATCCCGAACAATGGGACATCGAGCGGCTGAAGGCCCGCACGGCCGAAGTGCTGGGCCTTGAGCCAGACTTCGACGCCTGGCTGGCGGAGGATCAGGTCGATCCCGAATTGATCGAGGAACGGCTGAGCGCGCTCGCCGACGAAGCCGTGGCGGAAAAGATCAAGGAGATCGACGCCAATGACTGGCACATGATCGAGAAGTCGATCCTGCTCCAGAGCCTCGACCATCACTGGAAGGAGCATCTGGCGACGCTGGATGCGCTGCGACAGGTCGTGCACCTGCGCGCCTATGCGCAGAAGACGCCGATCAACGAATATAAGCAGGAGGCCTTCGCCCTGTTCGAGCGGATGCTGGAGAATATTCGCGAGGACGTGACCGGCTCAATCGCCCGCGTCCAGTTCCGGATGGAACAGCCGCCGCTGGAGGATTATGGCCTTCCGGTCCTGCCAGATTTCATCACAACGCACATCGACCCCTTTTCCGGCGAGGACAACAGCGCGGATATCGACGCGGCGCAGACTGCAGGCATTACGACGACCATCCCGCGCGCGCCAGGGTTGGCCACGCCGGCGGGCGAGTTCGCCAATCTGGACATCAGTCGCAACGCCCTATGCCCTTGCGGATCGGGTCAGAAATACAAGCACTGCCACGGCGCTCTGGCCTGACACATGGGATGGAGCCGCCGAACGTGGCTCCTCCGCTATGCAATGCCGGACGTTAACCAAATCCGTTGGTTTTTCCGCAAGCTCTTTGCGCGACCCTCAGCACATAGTTGGGGGGAGGGCCAGGAGTGCAATCTTGGATTATGTCTCCTATCAGGCGCGCGCCCGGCAGCAGCGCGAAACCCGCTACGGCGCAGACATCGATGCGTCCCTTCTGTGGGAAGGCGTCAGTCAGCCGGTCACGATCCGCAACATCTCCGTCTATGGCGCGCTGATCATCGGCGCGTGGCTGCCGGCCGTCGGGCAGCGCGTGACGCTGATCGCGCAGGGGCTGGAAGTGTGCGGCACGGTGATATGGGAAGCGCCGGACCGTTGCGGCCTGCTCCTGAGCCACGCCGTCGATCCCATGGCGATCATCGCGGAATCGGGCATGGCGAAGGACGAGCGCCCGACGATCACCCTGCAACGCGTAGGTGCCGATCGCTACGCGTGAGGGTGGCGGACAGGGTGGGATTCGAACCCACGGTGAGCGTAAACCCACGGCGGTTTTCAAGACCGCTGCCTTAAACCACTCGGCCACCTGTCCGTAATGGCACGCTTCCTAGCGTGCCGTGCGCCGATGCCAAGCGATAAATGCCGGGGCACCGACACAGGCCATCGGTTCATCGCCTTGGGCAAGCGACAAAAGGAATAGGGGATTCACCTGCGGGATGGGCTGTGCAACAAAGGGGCATGGGAGATTCTCTGCGCACGATCCTGCCTTCCGCCCTGCTGGCGCTCACCGCGATCTTCGCCGGTATCCCGGCGGCCCAGCGTGCCGATGCGCAGGACGATGCGGCGTTCCAGACCTATCTGGCGACGTTGCGGCCCAAGGCGCGGGCGATGGGCATCAGTGACGCCACGCTGAATGGCGTGTTCCCGGCGCTGACGCCCAATCCGCGCGTCATCCAGCTGGACCAGGGCCAGCCGGGCGGCGGCGCCTATTCCCCCATTCCCAATTTCGAACCCTATCGCCGGGCGCATGTCGATGCCGCGCGCATCTGGCGGGGGCGGGGCGTCTATCAGGCGAACCGGGCGCGGCTTGCGCGGATCGAGGCGGAAACCGGGGTGCCTGAGGAGATCATGGTCGCCATCTACGGCCATGAGACCAACTATGGGTCGTACACCGGCGATTTCGACCTGATCCGGTCGCTGGCAACGCTGTCCTGGGAGGGGCGCAGGCGGGCGCTGTTCGAACCCGAGTTGCTCGCCACCCTGAAGATGCTGGACAATGGCGTGCCGCGCAGCCGGCTAGTGGGGAGCTGGGCGGGCGCGACGGGCTATCCCCAGTTTTTGCCCAGCGTCTACCTGCGCGTTGCCAAGGATGGCGATGGCGACGGGAAGGCGGACATCTGGACCAGCGAAGCCGACGCGCTGGCCTCCATTGCCAATTATTTCGTGCAATCCGGATGGCGGCGGGGCCAGCCATGGGGCGTGGCTGTGATCGTCCCATCCGCGCTGGATCGCGCAGCGATCGCGGCCCGTACCACCCCGGCCCGCTGCCCGCGCGTCTTCAACCGGCACAGCCGGTGGCTGACCATGGCGGAATGGCGGCGGCTGGGCATCGCGCCCGCTTCCGGCGCGTGGGCAGCCGACGACGTCCTGGCGACCCTGCTCGAACCGGACGGGCCGGGCAAGACCGCCTATCTGCTGACCAGCAATTATCGCGCGATACTCGATTATAATTGCTCCAATTTCTATGCCTTGTCGGTGGGGTTGCTGGCGGATGCGGTCAAACAATAAGGGGGCGGCGCTGGCCGCCATGATGCTGGCCCTCGGCAGCATGCCGGGCGGCCTTGCGCGGGCACAGACGGGCGGCGGCGGGCCAGCGGACGGGGCACCGGTATTGGGTGCGCCCTTCACCGTTGAGGGCGTGACCTACACACCGGCCGATCCCGCTTATTATGATGAGGTCGGCTATGCCGCGTCGCAGGAGAGCGGCGGCGAAGCCGGCAAGACTTCCACGGGGGAGGCTTTCGCGCCGACAACGGTGACGGCTTCTCACAAGACGCTTCCGCTGCCCAGCTACGTCGAGGTCACGGCGCTGGACAGTGGCCGGACGATCTTGGTGCGGGTCAACGATCGTGGGCCGATGCGCAACGACCGCCTGATTGCGCTGTCGAGCGGTGCAAGGGAGCAATTGGGCATCGTCGGAGATGGTGCCGCCGTGCGCGTGCGTCGCGTCAATCCGCCCGAGCAGGAAAAGGCGGTGCTTCGGAGCGGCGGGCGAGCGGCGGAACGGCTCGAAACGCCAGCGCCCTTGCTGAAGGCGTTGCGGGGCAAGCTGCCGCCCAAGGCCGCGGAAAATACGCCGTCTCGACCCCAACCGGCCGAGCCGGGCAAGAAAGTCGCGGCGGCACCACCAAGTCCTGCCGTTACGCCATCGCGGCCGGGAGCGGATTTCGATCGGCTGGCGCCCGGTCCTTCAAAGCCAGCCGCAGCGCCCAAAAGCCCCGCCCCGAAGCCCGCGGCGACAAAGGCAGCGACGCCGGCGCCAGCCCCGCCTCCCAAGCCCGTGCAAGGGCGATATGACGTACAGATCGGCGCTTTCTCCACGCAGGCGCGGGCGCAGCAGGCCGCAAAAAGCGCGGGCGCGCGGGTCGAGCAAGCGGGAATGATGTGGCGCGTGCGGCTCGGCCCCTATCCCACTCTGCAAGCCGCGCAGGCTGCCGTGAAGTCGGCCGCAGCGAAGGGGTTTGAGAATGGCCGCATCGTCAGTAATGACGCGCGATAGTCACGGCGCGTGCGCGCATGATTCCATTAATTGAAGGCCGTTATCCGATGAAGAAGAGCGTTGCCCTCCTCCTTGCCGCCGGGCTGCTGGCGCAGCCGCTGATCGCCGCCGCTCCGCCCTATACCAGCGAAGCGCCCATCGCCTATATGAAGGATCTGTCGTCGGGCGCCGTGCTCTACGACAAGGGCGGCGAGACGCGGATGCCGCCTGCTTCGATGGCGAAGATGATGACGGCGCATGTCGCCTTTCGCCTGATCCAGAAGGGCGACCTGAAGCTGGACACTAAGTTCACCGTGCGCCCCGAAACATGGAAGCAGTGGCATGGCCCGCAGGCGGGATCGACCATGTTCCTGTCGGCCGGCGAGCAGGTTTCCGTCGAAAATCTGCTGCACGGTATCGTGACCCTTTCGGGCAACGATGCCTGCGTCGTGCTGGCGGAGGGGATTGCCGGGACCGAACAGGCGTTCGTCGCGCTGATGAACGAGGAAGCCAAGCGCCTTGGCCTCAGGAACAGCCATTTCGGCACCAGCAATGGCTGGCCCGACGAGGGCGTGACCTATGTGACCGCGGAGGATCTGGCGAAGCTGGCGCAGGCGACGATCGAGGAGACGCCGGACCTCTACAAGCGCTTTTACGCCACGACTTCCTTCACCTGGGGCAAGACGATGGGCGGCGCGGACATCCAGCAGGCGAATCGCAACCCCATTCTCGGCAAGATCGCCGGTGCTGATGGCCTCAAGACCGGCCACACCGAAGAGGCGGGCTATGGTTTTACGGGCTCTGCCGAACAGGATGGCCGCCGGCTGGTCATGGTCGTCGCGGGCCTGCCGACCTTCAACGGTCGCATCTCCGAATCGGTGCGCTTCATGGATTGGGGCTTCAAGGCGTGGAAGGCGCAGCCGCTGTTCAAGAAGGGGCAGACGGTCGAGACGGCAGAG
This sequence comes from Sphingobium olei, assembly GCF_042678845.1. Classification (NCBI taxonomy): domain Bacteria; kingdom Pseudomonadati; phylum Pseudomonadota; class Alphaproteobacteria; order Sphingomonadales; family Sphingobiaceae; genus Sphingobium; species Sphingobium olei. Next base: position 71,949 of record NZ_JBHTLS010000122.1, read on the forward strand.
GTGCAGTTGGGCAGCGCCACCAGCGTTCCCCTTGTCGCGCCGCAGAACCTGGCGGTTACCCTGCCCCGTACGGCGTCCGCCAATGTCCAGGTGAAGGTGGTCTATACCGGCCCGATTAAGGCGCCGATCGCCAAGGGGCAGCAGATCGCGCAGCTTATCGTCCAGACGCCCGACACGCCGCCGCAGGTGATGCCGCTGGTGGCGGGCGAAGAGGTTGGCGAAGCCGGATTGTTCGGCCGGCTGTGGAACGGCATGAAGTCGCTGTTCGGGTGAGCCAAGGCCGGTTCATCACCCTGGAAGGCGGCGAGGGCGCAGGCAAGTCGACCCAGTTGCGTGCGCTAGCCGCCGCTCTGCGCGATGCCGGCCTGGAGGTGGTCGAAACGCGCGAGCCTGGGGGCAGCGAAGGCGCCGAAGCGATCCGCGCCTTGTTGCTGACCGGCGGGGCGGATCGGTGGAGCGCGCGCGCCGAAGCCTTGCTCTTCGCCGCGGCGCGCGCCGACCATGTCGAAAAGACGATCCGCCCGGCGCTGGAGCGGGGCGCGTGGGTGCTGTCCGACCGCTTTCTAGACTCGAGCCGCGCCTATCAGGGGCAGGGCGCGCTGAGCGACGCGGACATATTGGCGTTGCACCGGATCGGCAGCGACGGATTCCTGCCCGACCGCACAGTCCTGCTGATGTTGCCCGAGGAGGAGGCCGCCGGCCGGGCCAAGGCGCGCGACGGGGAAGTGAGCGACCGGATCGGCGGACGGGCCAGCGACTTTCACCGTGCGGTCGCGGATGCTTTCGCTCGCTTCGCCACGCAGGAACCAGAGCGCTTCCGCTCGATCGATGCCGCCGGCCCGGCCGAGGCGGTCACTGCGCGCCTGATGGCGGCGCTGGCGGATCTGCTCCCATGACGACGATCTTGGGCCATGATGCGCAGGCCCGATCCATGATGGCAGCGGCGGGCAGCGGCCGCATGCATCATGGCTGGATACTCGCCGGCCCCAAGGGCATCGGCAAGGGGCTGTTCGCGCGCGCTCTGGCGATGCGGCTGCTCGCGGATGCGGCGGGACCGATGGTCGGAGGAGAGGGGCTGGGTGTGCCGGACAATCACCCTATCCGAAAGCTGATCGAAGCAACCGCCCATCCGGATTATGCCGAACTCGCCCCACTGGAAAAGGACGGCGTGACCGCGCGCAACATCAGCGTGGATCAGGTGCGCGGGCTGCAACGGCTTCTCCAGTCCGCGCCGTCGCTCTCTGCGCGGCGGATCGTGGTGATCGACAGCGCCGACGATCTGGAACGAGGCGCGGCCAATGCGCTGCTCAAGACGCTGGAGGAGCCGCCCGCCGACATGCTGTTCCTGCTGGTCAGCCATGCGCCCGGACGGTTGCTGCCCACCATTCGGTCGCGCTGCCGCACGCTGCGGTTCGACGCACTGGATGAAGGCGCGATGCGGGTCGTTCTCAAGCGGGCGGATGACAGCCTGTCCCCCCGGGAGATCGACGCTTTGGTGCGCGCGGGGCAGGGGTCTCCGGGCCAGGCCTTGCGCTATGCCGGACTTAATCTTGCGGAGATCGAGGAGATATTGGCGACGCTTTCGCGGGAGGGCGATCCCGACAACCGCCGCCGACTGGCGCTCGCCAAGTCGCTGGCGCTCAAATCGGCAAAGCCGCGCTACGAGGCCTTCCTGGAGCGGGCACCCGCCTTCATCGCCCAGGCCGCGCGTGGCCGGACGGGGCCAGACTTGGGCAAGGCGCTGGACCGTTGGGAAAAGGCACGGCATCTGGCCGGGGGCGCGGTGATCCTTTCGCTCGAGCCCTCCGCCGTCGTCTTCGAACTTGGGGGCCATGTCGCTGCGCTTGCCTCGCCTGCCTGACCAACCGTCCCACTGGCGGCGCTCCATGCGTTTTCGCATGTTCCATCCAGGCGGAAATCGCTTTAGGGAGGCCGCATGTCGAAGCCTTTCACCATCACCACCGCCATATCCTATCCCAATGGTCGCCCGCATATCGGCCATGCCTATGAAGTGATCGCCACCGACGCGATCGCCCGGTTCCAGCGGATGATGGGCCGCGACGTATTCTTTCAAACCGGCACTGACGAACATGGCCTCAAAATGGCGCAGACGGCGCGCGGGCGAGACATGGAGCCGCAGGCTCTGGCCGATGAAATGGCCTCCTATTTCAAGGCGATGAACGACGGGCTGAATATCAGCTACGATCGTTTCATCCGCACCAGCGAGCCCGATCATCATCACGCGAGCCAGGCGATCTGGCAGGCGATGGAAGCGAGTGGCGACCTGTATCTCGGCCGCTACGAAGGCTGGTATTCGGTCCGCGACGAGGCCTTCTATGACGAAAAGGAAATCACGGACGGGGAAGGGGGAGCGAAACTCTCGCCACAGGGAACGCCGGTCGAATGGACCGTGGAGGAAAGCTGGTTCTTCCGCCTCTCCGCCTATCAGGACCGGCTGCTCGACCTCTATCGGACCAACCCGGACTTCATCCAGCCGGAAAGCCGCCGCAACGAGGTGATGCGCTTCGTCGAAGGCGGCCTGTCGGACCTCAGCGTTTCGCGCACCAGCTTCGACTGGGGGGTGAAGGTGCCGGGGTCGCAAGGCCATGTCATGTATGTGTGGGTGGATGCACTCACCAACTATCTCACCGGCTGCGGCTATCCGGACGACGCGGAGCGGATGGCGCGATACTGGGCCGAGGGCGGCGACATCACGCATATCATCGGCAAGGATATCGTGCGATTTCATGCCGTTTACTGGCCGGCTTTCCTGATGAGCGCGAAGCTGCCTTTGCCGCGCAGGGTGTTTGGCCACGGCTTCCTGCTCAACCGGGGCGAGAAGATGTCCAAGTCGCTGGGCAATGTCGCTGACCCGATGGAGCTGGCGGAACGGTTCGGCGTGGACCAGCTGCGCTATTTCCTGCTGTCGGAAGTCACCTTTGGCAATGACGGCAGCTACAGCGCCGAGGCGATTGTCCAGCGGTCGAACAGCGATCTGGGCAACGCTTTTGGCAATCTGGCGCAGCGAACGCTGAGCTTCATCGCCAAGAATCTGGAGGGGCGGCTTCCCGTCATTCACGGCCATGATGCGGCGGATGAGGAATTGTTCGCCTTCATCGACCGCGTGGTCCGTTCGGACATGCTGGCGGCCATGGACGAGCTGGCGCTGTCGAGCGCAATCGAGCATTGGCTGCGCGGCTGCTTCGCCTGCAACCAATATATCGACGCGCAGGCGCCCTGGACCCTGCGCAAGACCGATCCTGAGCGGATGGAAACCGTGCTCGCCACGCTCTACATCGCCATCGCGCAATTGGCCGTGGCGATCCTGCCGGTGATCCCGACGAGCGCGACGGCGCTGCTCGACCATATGGGCGTGCCGGCGGACCGCCGCAGCCCCGAAGGTATTGGCGGACACTGGTATTCGGAACTGGCGGAAAGCAGCTTTACGCTCGACGCGCCCAAGCCGCTGTTCCCGCGTCTCGAACTGCCGGCGGAGGACGAGTGAGGTCATGCTGATCGACAGTCATTGCCACTTGAATTACAAAGGCTTGATCGAGGATCAGGCCAATGTGCTCGAACGGGCGCGGGCGCGGGGTGTGGGCACGATGCTGAACATCGCCACGCGCGAAAGCGAGTGGGACGCGGTGCTGGACACCGCGGTTCGCGAGGCCGATGTCTGGGCGACCGTCGGCATCCATCCGCACGAGGCCGACGAGCATCCCCATGTTGATACCGCCAAGCTGGTCGAGCGGGCGGCGCATCCACGGGTCGTCGGCATCGGCGAGACGGGCCTCGACTATTATTACGACCATAGCGACCGCGAGCGGCAGCAGAAGAGCTTCCGCGCCCATATCGCCGCCTGCCGCGAAACGGGGCTGCCGCTGATCGTCCACACGCGCGATGCGGAGGAAGATACGCTGGACATCCTGCGCGACGAGATGGGGAAGGGTGCCTATGGCGGGGTGATCCACTGCTTCACCGCGAGCGGTGCCTTCGCCGATGCCGCGATGGAGCTGGGCTTCTACATCAGCATTTCCGGCATCGTGACGTTCAAGAGCGCCAGGGATTTGCAGGACACCGCCAGGCGGCTGCCGCTCGACCGGCTGCTCATTGAAACGGACTCGCCCTTCCTTGCGCCCGTGCCCCATAGGGGCAAGCCGTGCGAGCCGGCCTTCGTCGCCGACACGGCCGCCTTCCTGGCGGACCTGCGCGGCGAAACCGTCGAGGCGCTCGGGGCCGCCACATCCGCCAATTTCCGCACCTTGTTCGCCAAGGCCGCATGAGCCTGACGCTCACCATCCTGGGCTGCGGCACATCGTCGGGGGTGCCGCGCATTGGCAATGACTGGGGCAATTGCGATCCCAAGGAGCCGAAGAACCGACGCACGCGCGTATCCATATTGGTCGAAAGCCCGACGACCCGCGTCCTGGTGGACACGTCGCCGGACATGCGCGCGCAGTTGCTTGCCGCGGATGTCATCGACATCGATGCGATCCTGTGGACCCACGACCATGCCGACCATTGCCATGGCCTGGACGACGTGCGGCAGATCTATCACCATCGCGGCACGCCGGTGCCGGGCTATGCGCGGGCCGAGACGCTGACCCTGCTGCAGCAGCGCTTCGGCTATGTCTTCCATGGCAGGCATGGCTATCCCCCGACCATCGACGGCCGTGTTCTGCCCGACAGGCTGCGCATCGGCGACATTGACATCGCCTGCGTGGATCAGCCGCATGGAGAGATATATTCCACCGGCTTCCGCTTCGAACATGCTGGCCGCTCCATCGGCTATGCCACGGATTTTCATGAAATAACGTCAGATATGCTGGCACTGTACGACGGGCTGGATATCTGGGTGGCCGATGCCCTGCGCGAACGGCCGCACCCCACCCACGCGCATCTGGCGATGACGCTGGAGGGCATTGCCGTGACGAAGCCCAATCGCGCCATCCTGACCCATATGGACCAGAGCATGGATTATCACCGGCTGCGGCAAGACCTCCCTTCCGGTGTGGGACCGGGCTATGACGGGATGACGGTAACGTTACCGGCGGTCGAGCAGGGGGGCTGAAAGCACAGGATGGAGCAGTCCGCATCGGTCATCTGGTATCTGCTGGCGATCGTCCTGGTGGGATCGGCGCTGATCGGCCGGCAATTGCCGATGGGCGGCCTTCTGCGCATGGCGCTGCTGTGGGTGGCGATCTTCGCCGGTCTGCTGGGCCTGTTCAAGCTGGCGCAGGGGCAGGGCTATCTTACCGGACGCTGGGCCGAGCAAGGGGCCGAGCAGGGCGAAGTCGCCGCGTCGGGGGATGAACCCGCGCCATTACCGAAAGCCAGCGCGCAGGGCGCTTCGCTGCGCATACCGCTCGCGGCGGACGGTCATTATTGGGTGGAAGGGACGATCAACGGATCGCCCGCGCGCTTCCTGATCGACAGCGGCGCGACCTTCACCGCCCTGTCCGACAGCACGGCGCGGGCCGCGGGCCTCAACTATGACGTCGGCGCGCCAGGCGTGATCATGAACACCGCCAACGGCAAGGTGGAAGCCCGTCAATCGAACATCGCCCGGCTGTCGGTCGGCCCGATTTCGGTCAGCGACCTGCCGGTCGTGGTTTCGCCCGCTTTTGGCGAGATGAACGTCATCGGCATGAACATGTTGTCACGGCTCAAAAGCTGGGGCGTGCAGGATGGCGCAATGGTGCTGACGCCATGAATGGTGTGGGAGAGCAGGGGGCACCAACGCCGGGTCAGCCAACGCAGCGGCAGCGGCTGAAGGCCATCATCGGCGGGTCCACCGGCAATCTGGTCGAATGGTATGACTGGTATGTCTACGCCGCCTTCACCCTCTATTTCGCGCCGCATTTCTTCCCCAGCGAGAATCGTACTGCGCAGTTGCTGAGCGCGGCAGGCATCTTCGCGGTCGGCTTCCTCATGCGGCCGATCGGCGCGTGGATGATGGGGGTCTATGCCGATCGGCATGGGCGCAAGAGCGGCCTGACCCTGTCTGTCGTGCTGATGTGCGCGGGATCGCTGCTGATAGGGGTGACGCCGGGCTATGAGACGATCGGCGTGGCTGCGCCGCTTCTGCTGGTGCTGGCGCGACTGATGCAGGGGCTGTCGATCGGCGGCGAATATGGGGCGAGCGCGACCTATCTGTCCGAAATGGCCGGCCGGAACCGGCGCGGCTTCTTCTCCAGCTTTCAATATGTCACGCTGATCGCCGGACAGTTGGTAGCGATCTGCGTCCTGCTGCTGTTGCAGGCGACGCTCAGCACCGCGCAGCTTGATGCCTGGGGGTGGCGGATACCCTTCTTCATCGGCGGGGCGCTGGCGGTCATCGTGTTCTGGCTGCGCCGGGGCCTTGCCGAAACGCAGAGCTTTGCCGTGGCGAAGGCCGCCGGAGCACCGAAATCCGGCTTCGTCGAGCTGGTAACGAAGCATCCGCGCGAGACGGTCACGGTCATGCTGCTGACGGCAGGCGGGACGATCGCCTTCTATGCCTACAGCATCTACATGCAGAAATTCCTGGTGAACACGAGCGGGCTGAGCCGGGAAACCGCCTCGCAGATCAACGCGGTCACGCTGTTCGCCTTCATGCTGTTGCAGCCGGTGGCCGGCGCGCTGTCCGACAGGATCGGGCGCAAGCCGCTGATGATCGGCTTTGGCGTGCTGGGCGTGCTCGGCACCTATCCGATCTTTTCGGCGCTGGAGGCGGTCCGCGATCCTTTGGTCGCCGGGTTGCTGGTGATGGCTGGCCTTGTGATCGTGACCGGCTATACCTCGATCAACGCGGTCGTGAAGGCCGAGCTGTTTCCGGCGCATATCCGCGCGCTGGGCGTCGCGCTGCCTTATGCCTTGGCGAACACGCTGTTTGGCGGCACTGCGGAGTTCGTGGCGCTGTGGTTCAAACAGGCGGGTATCGAACAGGCTTTCTATGTCTATGTGACGGTGATGATCGCGATTTCGCTGATCGTCTATGTGCGGATGCGCGACACGCGGCAGCATAGCCTGATCCGGGAGGATTGAGTGACACAGGCAGATGGACAGCGAAGTAGACATATAAGTCGCGATAAACGGAAGTGCAATTTTACATATATCAACACCAATTCGTGTCTTGTGTCCTAGTTTCAATGGTTTGCAGGCGATAAACCTGTCCATTGTGTTTCGCTCATAATTTGGACGATCAAGGGAGTTGGAAGTGCAAGACGCC
>NZ_JBHTLS010000123.1:0-80434 GCF_042678845.1 Sphingobium olei
ATCCTTGCGTGCCGGGAGACTGGCGTCCGTCTATGAAGGCGACCAACCGCAGCGAAAACCAATGGCCCTCACCGCGTCGGTGACCAGCCCTCTAAATCCAACAAACGAACCCGTCAACCGCAATTTTCAAAATTTCTTGCCGCGGCGGAAATCATTGTGGGTCGCTCGTGCGTGTGTGAGGCGACAGGCCGCCTGAGGCAATGATCAAGCACCTAGCAGCGCCAGAGCTTCGATCTGGGCGCGGTTGAAGCCCTGGGCCGAGAGAGCGGGAACGTGGCGCTCGGCAAGGCGATGCGATCGCCCGGTCTCACATAAAAAATCTCTGATCGACACCAGATCGGGCCGGAGAACCGGGCTATCCCCGATGGAACGAACCGCAGTAGCAGGCGACCGCCCGATACGCGACCGGAGGGAGGCCGCGCCGCGCGCCCCATTACAGCCGCAGTCCGCCACCGCGATCAGCGCCGATTGGACGTCCTGCCACTCGGCATCGGTAAGTCGGGGTGTCGCTATGTCCAGCATGATCGCCTCCTTGATCCTGTGCAGGATGTAGCAGCGATGATGGCTTGTAAGCATTCGGATAAAATCGTTCTGGATATTCTATTAACTCGAAGAACCGTTCCTCATTCACGCTCGGCCCTGTGCGTTGTGCTTACTCGAGGGCGAGCGGACAGAGGTACGAAGGTCGGCCGCGAGAGGAACATGAAGAAACCGTAATATCCCGCTCACCCTCCCGTGAAGCGCCTGCTCCTAACAGCGACGAGGCGGCCGTTCCCTGGTCGCAAGAAAGAGAGGCGGTGCGTTCCTGTCATGCACCGCCTCTCCATGTTCGCAGGGGCAAGGCAGATGCAGAAACCGGTTTTTTACGACGCCAGCGGGCGACGCAAGCGCATCACCCTGCCCCTCCTTTTCGTCCTGCTCCTCTCGATCTTGCTTACGGCAATCGCCTTCGCCGCGACGATCGTTAACGTGCCTGTACCGCCTGCCGTGCCGCTCAGCATGGAGCGTCCCCATAGCGAGGGCCTTGGCCAGAAGATCGGCAGATTAAGCGCCAAGCTGCGGGCCGACTTCGCCAAATGGCTGCCGCGACACGCCTCTCCTTGGCCTACCCATCCGGTTACCATGGCTTTCTATGTCCCGTGGGATGATGCCAGCCGAGCGTCGCTGCGCCAGCATGTCGGCAAAATCGACTGGGTCGCGCCTGCTTTGATGTCCGTGACCGGCAGCGCCCATGATCTGCGCGTCACGGCCGATCCTGTTTTCCAATCCATTATCCGGACCACCAGCCGCCGCCCGCACATCATGCCCGTAGTGCAGAATGTCGCCGATGGCACATGGGATGGCGAGGGGACGGCTGCCCTGCTTAACAGCAGACGCGCGAGAACCGCTTTCCTGAAAGCGTTGCTGCCACAACTCAAATCCATGCATGCTGCAGGCGTCATGTTCGATTTCGAGGCGCTGCCGCCCCGCGCGCAGGCTGACTATCTCGCCTTCCTGAGACAAGCCGCTCCGGTTCTTCATGGCCGACATCTGTCGCTGGCCCTCACCGTGCCGGTCGATGATCCGCGCTGGGATCTGCGCCAGTACGGCAAAGTCGCGGACAAGCTGATCCTGATGAATTATGACCAGCATTATATCGGTGACCATGCTGGGCCAATCGCCGCGCAGCCGTGGTTCGTGGAACGGTTGCGCGCTGCGATGCGGATCGTTCCTGCCCCGAAGCTCATAGTCGCGATCGGCAATTATGCCTATGACTGGACGGAAGGCGGCGGCGCGGCAGATACGCTTTCCATCGAGGATGCATGGCTCTCCGCCCATGATTCCGGCGCCACCATCCGCTTCGATCCCGCGTCCGGCAACGCCACTTTCGATTATCAGGAGAATGGGCGGATTCACCATGTGTGGATGCTGGACGCCGCAAGCGGTTGGAACCAGATCCGCGCGGCGCAACTGGCCGGGACCGGAGGCATCGCGCTATGGCGCCTCGGGTCGGAAGATCCCGGCTTCTGGTGGGCATTGAAAGCACGCAATGACCAGATGCCGCCTGACCTGTCCCGACTGACGAGCTTCAACTCGGTCGATATCGAAGGCAATGGCGAAATTCTGCGGATCAATGACGTGCCGACGGCGGGGCATCGCATGATCTCCACAGGCGCTGGCCCTGCAAAGGGGTTGATCGTCAACGAGAGTTTCGACAGCCTGCCCACGCCCTATGTGATCGGCCGCACCGGATACAAGCCACACGAGATCGCGCTGACCTTCGACGACGGTCCCGATCCGGTATGGACGCCCCCGATATTGGACCTATTGAAAAAGGCCAACGTGCCGGCGACCTTCTTCGTCATCGGTGAAAATGCGATGCTGCATCCTGCTCTGCTGCGTCGGATCGTCGCTCAAGGCAGCGAAATCGGCAACCACAGCTACACCCACCCAAATCTTGCCCAGGTCTGGGACAGAGGCGTTGAGCTGGAGCTGAACAGCACACAGCGACTGGTGGAAGCCTATACCGGCCGTGCCATGCGGCTGTTCCGTGCGCCCTATTTCGGCGACGCTGAACCAACGACCGCAGAAGAAATCAATCCCGCGCGGCTGGCCCAGATGGCGGGATATATCAACGTCGGCCTGCACGTCGATCCGGGCGACTGGACGCGGCCTGGCGTGGACGCAATCGTGCGCAGGACGGTCGCGCAAGTGGAAGCGGGGAACGCGGAAAGATCTGCGCAGGTCGTCCTGCTGCACGACAGCGGCGGCGACCGCGCACAGACCGTCGCCGCCTTGCCCATGATCATCCAGGCGCTAAAGGCCAGCGGCTATCATTTCGTGCCGGTGTCGTCGCTGGCAAACCTGTCGCGCGATCAGGTCATGCCCCGGATCAGCGGTGCGGACCTGATGGCAGTGCGGATCGACGTCGCCATCTTCCTGGTTCTGGCCGCCGTCAGCGTCAGCCTCAAGTGGCTGTTCTTCGCCGTCATCCTCCTGGGCATCGGGCGCGCGGTGACGCTGGCAGCTCTCGCTCTGCTCAGTCGATCGCGTCGCAACCGGGTCACGCCTCCCGACATCGTGCCCGGCACCTTCGTTTCGGTCATCATCCCTGCCTTCAACGAAGCGAAGGTGATCGAAGCATCGGTCCGGCGCGTGCTGGAGAGCCAGGATGTCCTTCTTGAAGTGATCGTCGTCGATGACGGATCGACCGATGCGACTAGCGCGATTGTCGCAAAAGCTTTCGCCGACGATGATCGCGTGCGACTGCTGACCCTTGAAAATGGTGGTAAGGCGGTCGCGCTCAACCACGCCCTGCAGCTGACCAACGCGCCCATCGTGATCGCGCTCGACGCCGATACGCAGTTCGAGCCCCTGACCATAGCACGGCTGGCTCGCTGGTTCGCGGATCCGTCAGTAGGCGCCGTTGCGGGCAACGCCATGGTGGGCAACCGCGTCAATCTTGTCACCCGCTGGCAGGCAGTCGAATATGTGACCGCGCAAAATTTGGAGCGGCGTGCCCTGGCCCGCTTTGGCGCGATTACCGTTGTGCCCGGAGCGGTAGGTGCCTGGCGGCGATCCGCGCTGACCGCGGTCGGCGGCTATCCGGTGGATACGCTGGCGGAGGATCAGGATCTCACCATCGCCGTGCAACGCGCCGGTTGGACCGTTGCCTATGACACCGAAGCGGTGGCATGGACGGAAGCGCCGGAAAGCTTCCGCGCCTTGGCAAAGCAGCGGTTCCGCTGGGCCTATGGCACTCTGCAATGCCTCTGGAAGCATCGTGACCTGGTGCGCAGTCGCAGGCCGGCTGGCCTGGCATGGGTCGGCCTGCCACAAGCCTGGCTGTTCCAGATCGGCTTTGCGCTCGTTTCGCCGATTATCGACCTCGCGCTCCTGGTAAGTGCTGCCGACACAGCGGTGCGTATCCATCAGCATGGCTGGGCGCAGACGCAAAGCGACGTGTTGCGCATGGCCGCATATTGGGTCGCATTCACGCTGATAGATATCATGTGCGGGGCTGTCGCCTATCGGCTGGAGCCGCGGGAGCGGCGTTATCCGGCTCTGCTGCTGGTGGCGCAACGCTTCGTCTATCGGCAGATCATGTATGGCGTGGTTATCCGCGCGGTCGGCACGGCCATTCTGGGTCCATGGGTCGGTTGGGGCAAACTTGAGAGAAGCGGCCGCGTGCAATCGAGCGAGGTGCCCCTTGTCCCGGAAGGCGGAAGGACGGAACGCGCATGACCCGCACCAACTCCGTCATCGGCCTCGTCCTGGTCGGTTTCCTGCTTACGATATGGCATCTCGGCTATATCGGAGGGCCGCTCTTCGATGTCCGCTTTGCCAAACATGCCGCACCGGGGCAACCTCGCGCCGTCGCTCTGTATCTGTCCGGCGACATGGGATTCCACGCGGGTCTGGGGCCCAAGATCGCAAAAGATCTGACCGAACAGGATGTTCCGGTCGTCGGCGAAAACAGTCTTTTCTTCTTCCGGACGCGTCGGACGCCTGAAGAGACGGGGGCAATGATCGCGCAGGGGCTGCGCCGCGCCATGGCGGTCGCCCCGGGTGCACAGGTGGTCCTGATCGGCCAGTCCTTCGGTGCGGACGTTGTGGCACCTTCCCTGCCCTATGTGCCTCTCGCATTGCGCAGGCGTATCGCGCTGGTCGCGCTGATCGTGCCGGGCGCGACCAGGCAATGGCGTGCGTCTCCATCCGAAATATTCTCCTTTACGGAACCGGAAGAGGATGCAGCGACGGCAGGCCGCAAATTGAGTTGGGTTCCAGTGCTTTGCATCTACGGCAAGGAGGAGGCGGCAAGCCTCTGCCCCGCCCTGCGCCAGGCCAACGCCGTGCGGCTGATGTTGCCGGGCGCTCACTCCCTCAATCATGATCCGGCGCTTGTCAGCAGAGCGTTGGTCCACGCCATTGACCGTACGGTCGCTCGGCGCAGCGGCAGGGGATGATCGCCATGAACATGAGCCATGCCGTGCGACGGCACCGTTCCTGGTTTGCGATCCCGGCGATGCTGATGATCGCGGCCCTCGGGATAATCGCGCTCGATCATCTGGTGGCCGACGTAAGATGGAGCGATGTGCGGACGGCGCTTGGCGCGCTACCACCCGTCACGATCGCAAAAGCGCTCATGTTCACGATCCTCAGCTATTTGGCGCTGACCTTCTACGATTATCTCGCCCTGCGCATCGTGGGCCGGCCGAGGCGCTGGTCCATCGCGGCTCTCGCATCCTTTTGCAGCTACACTTTGAGCCACAATCTGGGTCTTGCGCTGCTGACCGGCGGGTCAGCCCGCATGCGGATCTATGGAGCGTCCGGCCTGACGGGCGGCGATGTCGCCAGGGTGATCGCGTCCGCCAGCCTGGCCTTCTGGGGTGGCGTGGTCATGCTTGCCGCTGCTTCGCTCGCAATCGGCCCGACGAGCGTCGGCATAGGCGCGCTCGGCATTGCGCTTCCGTTGCAACGGGCGGTGGGCTGGACGTTGCTGGCGGCGGGAGCGGCGTCGATCGCTGCGCTCGGCCCGTATGCCCGGCGGGTGGACCTTTTCGGATGGACGCTGACCCTTCCCAACAGGGTGCAGGCGCTGGCCCATCTTGGTCTGGCGGCAGTCGACCTGATGCTGGCTTCCGCCGCCCTTTTCATCCTGATGCCGCACCTGTCCTGGTCACTCTACCCCCTCTTCTTTCTTAGCTATGTGCTCGCCATCATCGTCGCGCTGCTCAGCCATGTGCCAGGCGGACTTGGCGTGTTCGAGGCGGTGATCATCGCGCTTTTGCCGCAGGTCGATCGTCCAGCGCTGCTTACCGCGCTGATCGCATATAGGGTGCTCTATTATCTCCTGCCCCTCGTCGTCGCCCTTTGCCTCATTGCGCGGCATGAAAGCGTCATCTGGCAAAAACCCGCAGGAAAGATCCGCGAATTCGCGACCACGACCGGACACATGGTTGCGCCCTTCCTTCTTTCCGCCGTCGTGGCGGCCGGCGGTGCGATCCTCCTTGCTTCAGGATCATTGCCGGCGGTGCCGGATCGATTCCATGCTGTCTCCCGGCTGGTGCCGATGCCGTTCGTTGAAGCATCACATCTTGCGGCCAGCATCATCGGCGCCGTGCTCGTGTTGCTTGCATCAGGGCTATACCGCCGCCTTGATGGCGCCTTCTGGCTAACGAGATCGCTTCTGATCGCTGGCGCCTTCTTCTCGATCCTGAAAGGACTGGATTATGAGGAAGCGACCGTGCTGCTCCTCATCGCGGCCGTGCTGCAGGTTTGCCATGGCGCATTCTATCGAAAGACGAGCTTCACCTCTGCGATGTTGACGCCAGCCTGGGTCGGCGCGCTCGGCATCGCCGTCGTCTTGTCCGTGTGGATTGGCTTTATGGCTTATCGCCATGTCGAATATCAAAATGATCTATGGTGGCAATTTGGCCGCCATCAGGATGCGTCCCGCTTCCTTCGCGCCGCGTTGGCGGCCGGCGTCATTACGATTGCCGCAGCGATCTGGACGCTGCTCAGACCCGCACAGCCAGGACTTCGGCACCGGCCAGCCACAACGCCAAGCGACGTTGCGATGCGCCTGGCAACAAGGACCGACGCCTGCCTTGCACTGACGGGCGACAAGCTGTTTGAAACATCGCCCTCCGGCCGCGCGTTCCTCATGTATCAAGTGCAGGGCCATAGCTGGATCGTGATGGGCGATCCGGTTGGAGATCCCGCCGAATGGCCAGATCTGCTCTGGCGTATGCGGGAGCGGGCGGATGCTGCCCAGGGCCGTCTTCTCCTCTATCAGATAAGCTTCGCTTTGCTGCCACTCGCCATCGACCTTGGCTTGTCGATCCTCAAATATGGCGAAGAAGCCCGGGTGGACCTCTCCCGCTTTACCCTCGAAGGCCCGGCGGCCAGGCCGTTGCGGCACGCCATGCGGCGGGTTGCCCGCGAAGGCGCGGTGTTCGAAATTGTCGCGTCAGATCGCGTTCCTGACCTCATTCCCGAACTGCGAGCCATATCCGACGACTGGCTCTCCGAAAAAGCCATGACCGAAAAGAGCTTCAGCATCGGGCGTTTCGATCCCGACTATCTGTCCAAGTTCGATTGCGCGCTTGTCCGGTGCAACGGCCGTATCGTCGCTTTCGCCAACATATGGGCCACGACCGACCGCAAGGAATTGTCCGTCGATCTGATGCGACACCGTGCCGGCTCGCCGCCCGGAGTCATGGATTTCATCTTCATACATCTCATCCTGTGGGGACAGGAGCAGGGGTTCGGCTGGTTCACGCTCGGTCTGGCGCCCCTGGCGGGACTGGAAGCACGGCGGCTGTCCCCACTTTGGGTGAAAGCCGCGGCCTTCCTTTATCGTCACGGCAACGCATTATATGGATTTGGCGGGCTGCGCGCCTATAAGGCCAAGTTCGCTCCGGTCTGGGAGCCGCGTTTCATTGCTGGGCCACAAGGCCTCTCGCTGGCGCGGGCGACACTGGACCTTCAGCGACTTATCGGCGGCGGGCGCAGCAGTGCAGCTTCGAGGATGCGCAAGGTGATCCTCCCGACTGGAGAAGGGACGATGGAGTCATGAGCCACAAGCTGCTGCTGGTCGAAGACGATGCGACGACCGCAGATTACATCGTCCAAGGATTGATCGAGAAAGGTTTCACCGTGGACCGGGCGGATAACGGCCGCGACGGCCTGTTCCTCGCTACTGAAGCCGTGCATGACGCCATCATACTCGATCGCATGCTGCCCGGCATGGACGGCTTGGCCGTACTGGCCGCGTTGCGGGCCGCGCAGATTTTCACGCCGGTGATCCTTTTGTCTGCGCTCGCCACGGCAGATGAACGGGTCAAGGGCCTGACGGCAGGGTCAGACGATTATCTGACCAAACCATTCGCCTTCGCGGAATTGCTGGCCCGTCTGCAGATCATCTTGCGGCGAGGCAGCCAATCCACTCGGGAAACCCGGCTGTCCTGCGGCGATCTCGATATGGACCTGCTATCCCGAAAGGTGAAACGGAGCGCCAGGGCAATCGACCTTCAGCCTCGGGAGTTTCGGTTGCTGGAATATCTGCTGCGCCATCAGGACGAGGTCGTCACCCGCACCATGCTGCTGGAAGGGGTGTGGGATTATCATTTCGATCCAGGCACCAACGTCATAGATGTGCACATCAGCCGCTTGCGGCGCAAAATCGATGAGGAAGGCGAGCCGCCCCTGATCCACACCGTTCGCGGCGCAGGATATCGGCTGGGGCTGCAGGACTGACCGTCCATGCGTTGGCGTCATAGCGTTATCTGGCGGTTCGCCGCCCTCGTCTTCCTGATGCAGATTGCCTGCGTCATGCTGGCGCTTGTTGCCGTCCATCACTTCACCAGCCAGTCCGTCAACCGGGCCAGCCGCGAAGTGGCGGTGTCGCTGCGCGATGACATCGCTGCCACTTACGCCGCCGCTGGTCTGAAGGCAGCAGCGGCGGCCGTACGGTTCCGGATTGCCACAGACCCTGCCAAAAGCTCGGTCATATTGCTGCTGGACCCGCGCGGGCAGCGGATCGCCGGCAATCTGAGTGGATGGCCCGCAGGTGTGGGACGGTCGGAAAGCTGGCGGCATGTCGATCTGCGGCGCAGCAGACATCAGGATCGAGAGCCGCTGACAATGGGCATCGTGACGACGCGCTTTCCCGATGGCACACAACTTCTGACAGGACATGTCGTCGAAAATGATCTCCGCTTTGGCGGATATCTGGAGGCGTCTCTGGTCGGAGCCGTTCTTCTTGCCATACCGCTGGCAGGCTGCGCCGCGTTCGTGTCCGCAGCCATTATCAAGGGACGGCTGCGATCGGTCATCGAGGCGGCCGGTGCCGTGGGCAGCGGCGATATGGAGCGGAGAATAAAACCCACAGGCAGCGGCGATATGTTCGATGCGTTGAGCGAGGAAATCAACGCCATGCTCGACCGGATCACGTCCCTTATGAACGAGATGCGGCTGGTCACCGATGGGCTTGCGCACGATCTGCGCTCTCCTCTCACCCGTATGCGCGCAGTGCTCGACAACGCAATGCGCCACAGCAAGGACGAAATATCCACCGCTGCCCTGGAGAAGGCTCTGGACGAGGGCGACACCTTGCTGCGCATGCTGGACGCGGCCCTGTTCATCAGCCGCGCGGAGGCCGGCATCGGGCGGGACAGTTTCATTCCGGTGGACGTCGGTTCGCTCCTGCAAGACTTTCAGGAGATGTATGACGTGCTGGCCGAAGACCAGGGTGTGGTCATCGAAGTGGACGCGCCAGCCGGGCTGATGGTGCGCTCCCACCGGGAAATCTTCGGACAGGTGCTGTCCAATCTGATTGACAACGCTCTTAAATATGGGGGCGACCGCATCCTGTTGTCCGCACAGCGGCAGGACGGTCGGGTACGGATCATAGTGGCTGACAACGGGCGCGGCATTCCCGAGGGCCACCGGCAGGAGGCTCTGCGCCGCTTTGCGAGACTGGATGCCGCCAGGCATATATCGGGCGCGGGGCTTGGTTTGTCTCTTGCCGCCGCAGTCGCTCATCTTCACGGCGGCACATTGACACTGGGGGATGCAGCGCCCGGCCTTTGCGTATCCCTAATACTTCCTGCGATGATGGACGAGCCCAACACAACCGCCCAATAGCCCGCTGAGTTTCATCCATGACACTTTGCCAACTGGCAAAGTGTCATGGACGACAAAGCGACGGGCAGCGAAAAAGGCGATTCACACAGGCTGCATATTGTGCTTGATTCACGATATGTTTCACGCGCCTTCCCATTGCTCGTCGACCAGTGGCGACATGGCCCAGTTGCTGGACATGCTCGCGCAATGTTGCTCCCGGCCGCGTTATGCCTTCATGCTCCTGACATTGATCGCCGACGTGGCCCGCCCGGACGGTAGCGCCGGGCCGGTCGTAAGACATGAAGGTAACCTCATACCGCTGCGAGACTGGCTTTGCGATGCGCTTACGCCCATGGCCCATCGCGATCCCCGTCGAATTGCTCTGGTCGAACGTGTGCGCGACGACATGTGTAAGACCGGTCAATTGACCGGCGATCCGGACCGGGACGACCCATTGGTCCAGGAGGAAGTGCTGATTCGCGCGCGGGCGTCGGGGAAGACCAATCTAAGCCGGGCCGCCTCGGAGCTTGTAAAAGCGGGACTGCTGAAGCGGCATTATCAGGGCTATCGCGTCGATCACCTCAATCGCGGGGCGCAGAGACAGGCGGTATATACATTGATGGGCCGCGCCAGAACGTTGATGCCGATCGCAGCGGCCCGCGCAACCCCCACGCGCGTGCCTCGCCAGGGCGAGCTATTCGCACCCTGAGCGAGCCGATCGTCAATGCGTTTCTAGCTTCAGCCTCTCCGCAAGCGCTTCGATTTCCTCGGGATCGAGCAGCCATGTCCGCGTCTTTCGCCCCTCTCGGTGGACGGGCTGCGTCAACACTATGCGCGCTTGTGCCTTGGCATGGGGCTTGTAGAGGCCGAAATGCACGGCGCAGTCGCGGATCGTGCCGATCAAGGGCGGCTTGCCATCCAGATCGATCATCGTCGCGGGTTGATCCCACGGAATATCCTCAATGCCGGGAAATTTCTGTTGCATGCCGGCATGGACACCATGGTCGGCCACATAAATCAAGGGCCCCGACCTAACAAGGCAGTCAAAACCGGGTCGCCCGTTGCGCGAGGATCGCGACGGATTTCCGCCTCCTCCCGCCCAATGGCGCGAAAGATTGCATTGCCTATCTGCCCAGAAACCGTGTCGGCCAGCGCCAGGACATCCCTGCCCGATCCGGCGGACAGTGCGGCCGAGAGCATTTCAAAAAGGTCGGAACGCAAGGCGCGCGACATGCCCGGCACTATGGCTTCGACAAGCGACCCGCGCGTTTCTCTCGCAAGCAGATCCGTTGCCGCCGTCGGTCCTCCGCGCAACACACCGATCGCGTCGGCAAATGTCATGCGCCGGATAGAGTCGGTGACGATCGGCGCGGCGCTCGATGCCAGATCCACCGCCACATCGTTCAGCAAAATGGCCACCCTTTCCCGCAATGCGCGCGTGCGCATCAGAGCGGATAAAATGGCGCTCCCCCGATCGCCGGCACCATCCGGTGGCGTTATTCGGGTCAACTGATCGTCGTAGAAGCCGCCCGGCTCGGTCAACCGGGCGAAGGCGCGTTCGCTCGACAGCAGAAGGAGACGGCGGACGCCCTCCTCGACAGAATAATTGCCCATCGTGGTCGCGCAGCCAGCGAGCGGGAGCATCAGCAAACCGATCATTATCGCGCGCCTGTCCGGCTTTTGAATGTGTTCGCCCATCATCACCTCCTGCCCGAAACGGAGGCTATGCGACCCGCAGGCTTGCCCATCGCTGAACAATCAACTGGCGCCTCGCCATCCGCCGCCGAGGGCTCGGAATACATCCACTTGCGCGAAGGAGACGGCACGGCTGGCGGTGGCCAGCTCGGCTTCAGCGCCGGCAAGGGTGCGTTGCGCGTCGAGAACCGTCAGGAAATCGATTTGGCCTTCGCGCTGCCTCGCAAGACTGATGCGCGCTGCCCTTGCCGCTTCGTCCCGCGCGGCACTCAACGTCCGCATGCGATCAATGGCGTGCGCATAGGTGGAGAGCGCGCGCTCCGTCTCTTCCAACGCCTGCAATATGGTGCCGTCGAATGCTGCCAGCGAAGCGGCGCTGTCCGCCTTCGCCACGCCTATCCTGGCGCGGATCGATTCCTGGTTGGGGAAAGCCCAGCTGATCAGCGGCCCCAAGAGCCAGTTCAGCGGGCCGCCCCCGAACAGGTTGCCGCCGCCCAAAGCGGTGCTGCCGACCGACCCGCCCAAAGTGATGCGCGGATAGAGATCTGCTGTCGCGACGCCAATCCTCGCCGTATCGGCCGCCAGTCGCCGTTCGGCCGCGCGCACATCTGGACGGCGCGCCAGCAGCGCCTGCCCGTCGCCGACCGGGATGGGCTGCGACAATTGCGGCGTGCGGAGGGCCGCGCGCACAGCATCAGGGAGTTGCTGCGGCGTCCGCCCTGTGAGCGTAGCCAAGCGGAAAAGCGCGGCATCCCTGTCTGCTTGGAGCGAGGGGATTGCAGCTTTCTGCTGGTCGCGCAGGGAAGTCACGCGAATGACGTCGAGCCTGTCAGCGCGACCTGCGTCGAACCGGGCACCGGCGATCCTGACCGACTGGTCGAGGAGCTGCACCGTCCGTTCGGCCACCGCGAGCCGTTCCGCCGTTGCGGTTACGTCGAGATAAGCCCGAACCGTATCGGCAATCACGGCCACCCGTACGCCGTCCGCATCGGCCTGAACCGCACCTAAGTCGCCGCGCGCGGCCTCTACACCGCGTTTCACCCGACCGAACAGGTCGACTTCGTAGGAGAGGTCCAGCCCGGCATCGAAAACCCAGTTCTCGCGATCGAAACCGGGCAGCGAGCGAACGGCCGACGTGCGGCTATAGCTTTCGGACGCGTCCAGATTGGTTTGCGGCAACCGGTCGGACTTGGCACCGCGCAGCGACGCCCGTGCCCTTTCAATCCGCGCGACAGCCTGACGGATGTCCGTGTTGGCCGCGAGGGCATCGCTCACCAGCTGGTCGAGCAGCGGATCCTGATAGAGCGCCCACCATTTTTCTTGTGCCGGATCGGCCGTCAGGTTGGGATTAGCTGCTCCTATGAACGGAGCCGCCGCCAAAGAAGGAGGCGCGGGCATCCTATAATCCGGCCCAGCGGCGCAAGCCGTTAGCGCACTCGCGCCAAGCAGAAGGGCGGTCAAATGACGGATCATGATCATGTTCCTTATTCCGCGGGCTGGAGCGTTGCATCGCCAGCCTTGTCCCTGCGTCGGGCGAAGCGATCGCCCAGCGCGCGGCACACGACGTAGAAGGTGGGCGTGAAGAGCAGACCGAAGGCGGTGACGCCCGCCATCCCGAAGAAGACCGCCGTCCCCAGCGCCTGTCGCAATTCCGCCCCTGCCCCTTTCGCGATCACAAGCGGCACCGCGCCGAGGATGAAGGCGAAGCTGGTCATAAGGATCGGGCGAAGCCGGGTCTGCGCCGCCTGAACCGCAGCGTCGATGGGCGACAAGCCCTGTTCCTCTTCGGCCTGTTTCGCGAATTCGACCACCAGAATGGCATTCTTGGCCGCAAGCGCGATCAGCACGACTAGGCCGATCTGGGTCAGGATATTATTGTCCATCCCCCGCAGGTTGACGCCGAGCATTGCGGCAAAGAGGCACATGGGGACGATCAGAATGATCGACAGCGGCAGCGTGAGGCTTTCATATTGCGCCGCCAGCACCAGGAAGACGAAGAAGACCGCCATGCCAAAGACCAACCCGGCCGTGTTTCCGGCGATCTTCTGCTGGTACGCAACCCCCGTCCACTCCGCGCCGTATCCGGCTGGCGCAGCATCGGCGAGCTTCTCCATCGTGGTCAGCGACTGGCCGGACGAATAGCCGGGTGCCGTATCGCCGTCGATTTCGACTGCTGGCAGCAGGTTGTAGCGCACGACGCGATAAGGCCCGGTCTTGTCCTTGAAAGTGGAGACGGAGCCGATCGGAACCATCTGCCCGCTGTTGGACCGGGTTTTCAGGTTCGCGATGTCAGCCACCGTCCCGCGATGATCGGCATCGGCTTGGGCGGTGACGCGATAGGTGCGACCCAGCAGGTTGAAGTCATTGACGAAGGACGAACCCAGATAGACCTGCATCGCTTCGAAGATGCGCTCGGGGGGCACACCCAGAAGATCGGCCTTGCGGCGATCGACATCGGCATAGACGCGTGGCGTACCCACATCGAACAGGGTGTAGACCATCGAGAGACCCGGCGTCTGGTTTGCCTTGCCGATCAGTTCGCCGGCCACCTTGTTGAGTTCGGTATAACCGCGGTCCTCGCGATCCTCCAGCATGATCCGATAGCCGCCGGCGGACCCGATCCCCTGGATCAACGGCGGGGGGACGAGCAGGATGCGGGCCTTGTCATAGCCGGCGACGGCCTTGTTGGCCTCCGCCATGATGCCGGCATAGGTGACGCCCTCCTCCTTGCGCTCGGCAAAACTCTTGAACGGGAAGTAGATCGCCGCGCTGTTGGGTGCCTGCGTCTGGGAAGGCCCGTGGAAACCGGCGAACATCACCGCGCCGCGCAGCCCCTTGATCGGCAGTATCCTGGCGGCAACCTCACGCGTAACCTTGTCGGTACGTTCAAGCGAGGCACCGGACGGCAGCTGCACGACGGCAAGGAAATATCCCTGATCCTGGGTGGGAATGAACCCGCCAGGCGTAGCCCAGAAAAGCGCGACGGTAGCAGCGATCAACCCGGCATAGGTCAGCAGCATCTTCTTGGGCCGCGCCACGAGGAAACGGGTGAGGCGTCCGTAGTTGATGCTCAGCCGATCGAAACCGCGATTGAACATGTCGACTGCCACGCCGAGCTTCTGCCGCCAGACAGGGTCGCCGCTGCGATCGCGATGACCATGTTTGGATTTCAGAAGCAAGGCGGCAGCGGCCGGTGAAAGCGTCAGCGACAGGATGAGCGAGATGATGGTCGCGGTCGATATCGTGACCGCAAACTGCTGGTAGAACGCACCGGAAATGCCGGTGATGAACAGCGTCGGCACGAACACCGCGCACAACACCAGAACGATCGCCACCAGCGCCGTCGACACCTCATCCATCGAGGTTCGCGCCGCTTCAAGCGGACTCATGCCGCTTTCAATGTTGCGCTCGACATTCTCCACCACGACGATGGCGTCGTCCACAACGATACCAATCGCAAGGACCAGGCCGAAGAGCGAAAGGTTGTTCAGGGAATAGCCCAGCGCGGCAAGCATAGTGGCCGTGCCGATCAGCGAAACAGGAATGGCGATGATCGGAATGATCGCCGCGCGCCAGTTCTGGAGAAACACCAGGATGACCAGCACGACCAGCAGGACTGCCTCGATCAGCGTCTGATAAACAGCGTCGATCGACTGGCTGATGAATTCGGTCGGGTTGTAGATGACGCTATATTCAAGACCCTTGGGGAAGCGCTTGGACAGCGCGTCCATTTCCGCCTTCACCTTCTCCGCCGCGTCGAGCGCGTTGGAGCCAGGACGCTGCATCACGGCGATGACCACCGTGGGCTTGTTCGACAGATAGGTGTTGATGCCATAATCCTGCGCGCCCAGCTCCACGCGCGCCACATCGCTCACGCGCACCTGGCGACCATCTGCATCGGTACGGATCACGATGTTGGCAAATTGCTGGGGTTCGGTCAGGCGGCCCTGCATCTCGACGCCCAGCTGGAAGGCTTCGCCGCGGTCATAGGGCGGTTGGCCGATGGAGCCAGCTGAAACCTGAACATTCTGGGCGCGCAGAGCCTGGACGATCTCGCCCGCGGTCAGATCAAGCGCAGCGGCACGATCCGGGTCAATCCAGATGCGCATGGCATAATCGCGCGACCCGAACAGCTGCACGTCGCCGACGCCGTCCAACCGGGCGAGCCGGTCGCGCACCTGCGTCAGGGCATAGTTGGACAGATAGTTGCGGTCGAACGTGCCATCGGGCGACTGAAGATTGACGACCATGAGGAATTCGGGCGTCGTCTTGCGCGTCACGACGCCAAGGCGCTGCACCTCTTCAGGCAGGCGGGGAATGGCGACCGCCACCCTGTTCTGAACCAGCACCTGCGCGGCGTCGAGGTCGGTGCCGATCTTGAACGTCACGGTGATCACGACCTTGCCGTCGCCCGTCGATTGGCTGCTCTGGTAGAGCATGTCGTCGACGCCGTTGATCTCCTGCTCAATGGGCGCAGCGACCGTCGATGCCACGGTTTCCGCCGAGGCGCCGGGATATTGGGCCGTCACCGTGACCGTCGGCGGCACGATGTCGGGATATTGGCTGACCGGCAGCCCGATGAAGGCCAGAGCACCCACAACGGTGATCACGACCGCGATGACGGCCGCGAAGATCGGCCGGTCGATAAAGAAACGGGAGAAACGCATCGGATCGTCCTTTGCGGGCAAAAGCCGGCCGTACGATCCGGAACACCGGATCGCAGGCAGTCACATTGCAGTTGCGCGTCGAATGAAGGTCAGCGGGCGAAGGTGGCCTGAGCCGCTGCAGGCGAAAACCCTGCCGTCGGCGAAGGTGGAGCGGCAGCGGGCCTGATCGAGGCAGGCCGCGCTGACACCTTCGCACCCGGCATTGCTGCCTGCAGGTTCGAAATGATCACGCGATCTTGTGGAGCAAGGCCGGAACCGATGATCCGCAAGCCGTCGACGATGGGACCAAGTTCAACCGGCTTGGCAGTCACGACGTCATCCTTGCCGATGGTCAGCACGGTCTTGCGTGCCTGGTCGGACTGGATGGCCTCATCCGGCACCAGCAGCGCGTTGACCTTGCCGCCATCCGAAAGGCGCATGTTGCCGAACAAGCCCGGCGTCAGGAAGTTGTCGGGATTTGGCAGGACAGCGCGCACGCGGATCGTTCCGGAACGGGGATCAAGACCATTGTCGGTAAAGTCGAGCCGGCCCTTCCAACGATAATCGGCCTCATCCTGTAGGCGGATCTCGACCGCGTCGTCCTTATGGCCGACGCGCCGCGACTTAAGGTAGAGCGCTTCCGACGCATCGAAGTTGAAATAAATGGGATCGAGTTTGTTGATGGTGGTCAACAGGGTAGCGCCGGTCCCTTCGGCACCCGAAACGAGGTTGCCGATATCCACCCGCCGATCGGACACACGGCCAGCGATCGGGGCGCGGACCTGGGTGAACTCCACGTCGAGCGTCCGCTGCCGTTCGCGTGCCTGCGCCGCTGCCAACGCGGCCTGCGCGGCCTGAAGGCGCGACCGGATCGCATCGATTTCGCTCGCCGATACCGCTTCATCGCCAGTCAACCGTTGCACGCGCGCATAATCGCTCTGGGCAAGCAGCAATGCGCTACGCGCCGAGGCACTGTTCGCGCGTGCTTCGGCAAGAGCCGCCAGGAAAGGGCGTTGGTCGATCGTGAAGAGCAACTGGCCCTGACGGACATAGTCGCCGTCGCGAAAGTGGATGGCCGTGACCGCACCCGACACGCGCGGACGGATTTCGACTGTCTGACTGGGCGCGAACCGCCCGACATAATCATCCCACTGCGTCACCGCTCGCAGCAGGGGCGCCGCTACACCGACAGCGGCGATCGGTGCAGCTGACGCCTGTGCTTCCGGCTGGGCCGCGAATTTCCAGGCGACGCCGCCCAGCAGCAATATGCCGATCGCCGCCCAGGCAGCTCGTCGCTTCACCCGGCTTCCCGACACGGAAAGATCGACATCCTTTGTCTGGCCGTCTTGCTCGATCTTGGTCACCATATTCATGCACGAGGCCCCTTCAACGCACGACGAGCCGCTGTCACGGCAGACAGCAAGGTTTCGAGCTGCCCTTCGGTAAATCCAGCCGCCAGAAAGTTGTCGATCGACGAAGGACGAACGGCAAAACCCTGATGCCAGGCTTCAACAGCGAGACGCCGCAACGCCTCCAGCTTACCGTCCGCCAGCTGGAAATGGGGCTGCGGACCGAACAGGATCGTCTTCAGCCGGGACCAGCGGCCAGGGGCGCGAAGAGACGCCATTCCATCGGTTCGCGCGATCTGCACGATCTGCCATTCCGCAGTGGTAAATCCTTGTGCAGCCGTCCTGATGCGTTCGCGCATTGCAGGCAAAGCAAGTCCGGCCCCCGCCGCCGGCAGCGGCTGGGCGAAATCTACATACGCCATATTCAAACCCCTTGTTGAACGCCCATGGCGACGGGGAGGCGAACGGGCTGCTCGCCCGTGACGCCTGGATCGTCCCATGATCGTGCAAAACCGATGAACCGGGTCACACCCGATCAGCGGGAAAGACAATGGTCGCAGCCGCCATTCAGCGGTCCGCTCTCATATCCGTTGGTCAAGTCAGACAGTCATCAGCATAACATGCTCCTTCAAGGCAAAGCCTCACCGGAATTCATACTGAATGGTATATAATGCAGAGCAGCATTGCGTCAACGGCTTTTTTATACCGATCGGTATTTTTCCGTAAACGCTTGTTTAGACGTTATTTATTTAGTCGGCCACATGGCCAATGTCGTATGAACCAACTGCTCAAGCTGATGGCGGCTTGCTCCGCCACTTGCCTGCACGCCCATGCCCTGGATCACGGCCGTCAAATAGGTGGCCAGAGCCGCGGGTTCGACACCGTCCGGCAGATCCCCTTCCTCCTGCGCCCGCTCAAGCCGCTCAACGAGCGCCTTGTCCGACGATGCCCGCCGGGCAATTACATCCGCCTTGATGGAGTCGGCCTGCGTCGTGCAGGCTACCATGCTGATGACTCCGAGACAGGCACGCGGGTCATTACCCCCCGTCTGAATGTCCAGCGTCCCACGCAGCAGCCGCTCCGCCACGCCCCGTGCCGTAGGCTCCTGCAAGGCCGAACGCATGTAGCAGAGCTTGTCTCGCTCGTAGAGGTCCAACGCTTTATGAAACAAGGCTTCCTTGTTGCCGAAGCAGGCATAAAGGCTGGGTTTGGTAATCCCCATCGCTTCGGTCAATTCGGCAAGGGAGGCGCCCTCATAGCCTTTTTCCCAAAATACCGTGAGCGCGGCCGACAAAGCCTCCTCAGGATCGAATTCCCTGGGACGTCCCCTGGTTACAGATTCCGCAGCGCTTTTCATACCGGACGGTATATAGTGCGATTGGTCCGCCTGTCCACCCCAAGCACCTCAAGGGGCATCGCACAGTCGATCGGCATGCCAGTTCAAGTGGTCCGCCATGAAGGTGGATACGAAATAATAGCTATGATCGTAGCCCGGCTGTATCCGTAAAGTGAGGGGCTGTCCCGCGCGCTGGCAGGCTGCCGCGAAAAGCTCCGGCTTCAACTGCTCTGCAAGAAACGAATCCGCGTCGCCCTGATCGATCAGGATGTCGGGCATCCGCGCGCCGTCCTCCACCAATGCGACGGCATCATGACGCCGCCAGAGTTCCCTATCATCCCCGATGTAGGTCTCGAACGCCTTTTGACCCCATGGAACCTGCGACGGCGCGACGATGGGAGAGAAGGCGGACACCGCGCGAAAGCGTCCCGTCATGCGCAGCGCCATGGTCAGGGCACCGTGGCCGCCCATGGAATGGCCCATGATCGACTGACGCTGCATATCGGCCGGATATTCCCGCTCGATCAATGCCGGCAGTTCATCCGCTATATAGGACCACATCCGGTAATGCTGCGCATAGGGGGACCGGGTCGCGTCGACATAAAAGCCGGCCCCGAGTCCCAGATCATAGCTACCCTGCGGATCGTCGGGGACGTCATTACCGCGCGGGCTGGTATCCGGCGCCACCAAAATCAATCCCAACTCGGCACAGGCGCGACGATATTCCCCCTTTTCGGTCACATTGGCATGGCTGCAGGTCAAACCAGACAAATACCAGACGACCGGCAGCCTGACGCCTTCTTCATGCGGCGGGACATAGACGGAGAAGGTCATGTCCGTACCGGTGGAGGAGGATGCGTGCCGGCAAACTTCTTGCCTTCCGCCGAAGGCAACATGACTCTCGAGGATGTCCATCATCAGTAGAGGACAACGCTACGAATAGACTCGCCCTGGTGCATCAGGTCGAACCCCTTGTTTATCTCTTCAAGACTGAGGACATGGGTGATCATAGGATCGATTTCTATCTTCCCGTTCATATACCAGTCGACGATCTTCGGCACGTCGGTCCGGCCTTTCGCCCCGCCGAAAGCGGTGCCCTTCCACACCCGTCCCGTCACCAGCTGGAATGGACGGGTGCTGATTTCCTTGCCGGCTTCGGCCACCCCGATGATGATGCTTTCGCCCCACCCCCGATGGCAGCATTCCAGCGCGGTCCGCATGACGTCCGTATTACCGGTCGCGTCGAAGCTGTAGTCGGCGCCTCCGTCCGTCAGTTTCAGCACCTCGGCAATCACATCTTCCCGGCTTTTGCCCTTCCCGTTGATGAAATGCGTCATGCCGAACCGACGCCCCCATTCCTCGCGGTCCGCATTGATGTCGACACCGACGATGACGTCCGCACCCACCATCCGCGCGCCCTGGATAACGTTGAGGCCGATGCCCCCGAGGCCGAACACGACCACCTTTTCGCCCACTTGGACCTTGGCGGTGTTGACCACGGCCCCCACACCAGTGGTCACGCCGCAACCGACATAGCAGCTAGTCTGAAAGGGCGCATCGTCGCGAATTTTCGCCACCGCTATCTCGGGCAGCACGGTGAAGTTGGAGAAGGTCGAACAGCCCATATAGTGGTAGATCGGCTGCCCCTTGTAGGAGAAGCGGGTCGTGCCGTCGGGCATCAGGCCCTTGCCCTGCGTTACGCGGATGGCAGTGCACAGATTGGTCTTGCCCGACAGGCAGCTTTTGCACTGGCGGCATTCGGGCGTGTAGAGTGGAATAACGTGGTCCCCCGGCATGACACTGGTCACGCCCGGCCCGACTTCCCGCACGATCCCAGCCCCTTCGTGCCCGAGCACCGACGGAAAGATGCCCTCGCTGTCGAACCCGTCCAGCGTGTAGGCATCGGTGTGACAGATGCCCGTCGCCATGATCTCGACCAGCACCTCCCCTGCCTTCGGGCCCTCCAGGTCCAGCTCTACGATCTCGAGGGGCTTCTTGGCCTCGAAAGCCACGGCGGCGCGGGTTTTCATGATTTGTCTCCAGCAAGATGAGCTGACGGCGCGTTCGTCCCGTAGCCTCTAGCAAGATTGCATCGAGGCGATAAAGCCCTGTTTGAGATCACCTCTTCCCCGTTCCAGTCCACGGGCGACAGGGCCGCGTCAAGTTTGCCGAAGCGCACGGGCCGGTCGAACGGACAGAAGTGGGAGAGAGCCTGCCATGCCGATGACGAGTGTCAGCATCGCGCCAGCCGCCAACGTCGCCAGCACGATGCTCCAATCAGGCGCCCAGGAGAATTTAAACAGCTGCACGATGACGTACCAGGCCGCCGCGCTGCCAAGAGCCAATGCCAATATGGACAACAGCACGGCGAGCAATGCATATTCCACTGCCTGTCCACCAAGCAATTGCGCCCGCGTCGCGCCTAGCGTCTTCAAAATGATACTGTCATAGACGCGCGACTGCCGGGAAGCGGCTATCGCCCCCACCAGAACGGCGATGCCGGCCCAAATCGCGACTGACGCTGCGACGAGGATGGCCCGTGCCATTTGCGAGAGGATCGTCCCAACCTGATCGATGACATCGGACACGGCAATGACAGAAGCCCCCGGAAAGGCCGCGAGAACCGCCCTTGCCACGGCGGTGGCGTGGCGCGGATCCATCGTGACGGTTGCCGCCACGGTATGCGGAGCGGAGCGGAGCGTATCCGGCGTGAAAACCATGATATAGTTGAAGCCCATCGTATCCCAATTTACCTTGCGCAGGGAGGCGACGCGCGCTTTGATCTCCCGGCCGAGTACGGATACGGTCAGCGTGTTGCCCACGCCTATGCCCAGCAGCCTTGCCGCTTCGACATCCAGCGAGACAAGCGCCGACCCTCGATAATCTGCCGGCCACCATCGTCCTTCCACCAGATCGCTGCCTTCAGGCAACGTGGCGCTGTAGGTCACACCGCGCTCTCCGCGAAGGAACCACGCCCCCTCTGGAAGAGCTTTCAGCTCCGCTACGCGTTGATCGCCATAGGCCGTGATCGTCCCGCGCAATACGGGAACGATGTTGAGCCGGGCGTCCGCCGCTTGTCCCTCCACGATCCGTCGGAATTCTGCCTGCCTGTGCGCAGGGACATCCAGCACTATCTGGGCAGGCGCCTTTTCTGGCACGACACTCCGCAATTCTGCGTCCAGGCTGGTCTGGATCGCCGCCAGCGTGACGAAGAGCGTCAAGGCGAGACCCAACGCAACCACCAGAGAGACGGTCGATGCTCCCGGCCGATGCAGATTGGCGATCGCCATGCGCAGCAGCGGCCGCCGCGCCCGTGGAAGACCGCGCGCGAGGCGGCGAATGGCCGCGCCAACCGCGACGAGCAGCAACAGCGTCAAAGCCACGCCAGCAATCACCCCGGCTGAAAAAACCGGCTGTTGCGCCGTGACGAGCACCAGCAGGATGAGCACGACCGCAGCGCCGATCATTCCGATCAGGCTCCGCCGGTCGAGGATGGCCCGCGGGTCCACCGCGCCCCGGAAAATGGCTGCCGCCGGTTCGCTGCGCGCACGCGCGAGAGGCGGGAAGGTGAAGATGAATGCGACGAGCAGTCCATAGGCTGCGCTCGTAGCCAGGGGCACCGGGTGAAGGCCGAAGCCGGGTTGTACCGGAAGCGCGTCGCCCGCAACCGAGATGATCAGCAGCGGCAGGATCGCGCCCGCGATCAATCCCGCACCGATGCCAAGGAGCGCGACGGCGGCGATCTGTAGCCGATATATGCGTCCTATGTCCGACGATGTCGCACCAAGAACCTTGAACGTCGCGATGCTGTCGCGCTTGCCCGCAAGGTAGGAGGCTACACCGTTGCTGACTCCGATGCCGGCTATCACCAGCGCAGCAAGGCCGATCAGAGACAGGAACTGGCCCATCTGGTCGATGAAGCGGTTGGCGCCTGGGGCCGCGCGTTTCCAATCCTTGAATACCCATCCTTCGGTCGCCCGCGCGCGCTCCCAATCGCGCCGCACGGCAGCGGGATCGTATCGAGGCAGCAGTTTGATGCGATATTTGGCCGTATAGAGGCTGCCTGGCTGGATCAGTTGCGTTCGCTTTAGCCCTTCGAGCGAGAGGATGGCGACCGGCCCGAGGGTAAAGCCTTCGCCCAGCCGGTCGGGTTCATCGGTGATGACGTCGGATATAACGAAGTCAGCCGATCCATAATGAAGAGGGTCGCCCGGACGCACATTCAATCGTTCGGCCAGCGCTTCGCTCACCAGAATCTGGTTCACGCCCAGAGGACGGTAAGCCGATCCCTTTAGCCGCAAAGTTCCATAGAGCGGGTATAGTCTGTCGACGGCTTTAAGCTCCGTCAGTACCGGAACCACTTGTGGGCGACCCACGCGCGCGACAGGCTGGGCCATCGCGCGCGTTCGGATCGTTTCACTGACCGTGCCAAGTTGGCGAAAAGCCTGCTTATCACCGAAACCAGCCTCACGCTGCGTCATGGCGATTTCGATGTCGCCGCCAAGGATGACTCGGCCACGATCACCCAATTCCTGCGTGATCGCGCTCGTAAGGCTGCCAATGGCGGCCAGTGCCGCGACCCCTAAGAACAGACAGACGAAGAGTAGACGCAGGCCGCGAAATCCCAGATGAAGATCACGGCGCGCGACGGACCAGGCTGCGCCCCAGCTCAGAGCGTTCATGCCGCGCGGTCCGCGACGATCCGTCCGTCCTGCATTTCCACGATCCGCCCGCACCGCTGCGCCAGACGCGGATCATGCGTGATGATGACAAGCGTGGCTCCCGTGGCGTGTTGCCGGTCGAACAACAAGTCCATGATGGCAGACCCCGTGATCGCATCCAGATTGCCGGTGGGCTCGTCTGCAAACAGCAGGTCGGGCCGTGGTGCGAGCGCGCGCGCGATCGCCACCCGCTGCTGCTCGCCTCCCGATAGTTGCGCGGGATAATGGTTCAGCCGATGGCCCAGCCCAACAGCGCGAAGTTCCTCCACCGCAACATCGAACGCGTTGGTCCTACCGGCCAGTTCCAGCGGCACCGCGACATTTTCCGTCGCCGTCATAGTGGGAAGGAGATGAAAGGCCTGCAGCACGATGCCGATGCGGCCGCGCCGCGCGCGGGACAGTTCGTCCTCGTTCATGATGCTGAAATCCACGCCGCCGACATCCACCTTGCCGCCGCTGGCGCGTTCCAGACCGGAAAGCACTGCCATCAAGGAGCTTTTGCCCGATCCAGATGCGCCCAGAATTGCGACTGTCTCTCCCTTTTGGATGGTAAGATCCACGCTTTTCAAAATTTCCAGTTCAGCGCCGCTCGATCCGAGCTGCAAGGTGACATTGGACGCGCGGATCGCGATAGTGGCGGCATCAACAGTGGATTGCATGAAGAAAGGACGCTCCTTGGCAGGCCGATATTTCCAATATGGATTGCTGACGCTAATTGTCCATCTAGCGGCCAGCTGTTCCGACAGTCCGCCTCCCCCTCCTCCTCCGTCCAACATGGCGGCGGCGGCCCCAAACCCATTGTCGACACAAGTACGGGCTGACCGAAAGCTGATCGTGGCCTTTGGAGACAGTCTCTATGCCGGATATAATCTTGATCCGGGCAAGGGGCTCGCCCCCATGCTGGAAAAGAGCCTTGCGGCCGGCGGGCTGCAAGCTGAGGTCGTCAATGCCGGCGTGTCAGGCGATACATCCGCTGCGGGGTTGGCACGACTGGCCTTTACGCTCGACGGGTTGCCCCGCAAGCCGGACTTGATGCTGGTCGGCCTGGGTGGCAACGACATGCTGCGTGGGCTCGACCCATCGGCCACGCGCGATAATCTGAACGCCATTCTTAGGGAAACACAGAAGCGCAAGATCCGGGTTATGCTGACGGGCATGCTGGCGTCACCTAATATGGGCCGCGACTATGCGACGGCCTTCAACTCCATTTATCCCGACCTAGCCCGGCAATATGGCCTTCCGCTCTATCCCTTTCTGCTGGATGGCGTGATCGGACGCAGAGCCATGCTGCTGCCCGATGGCATCCATCCCAACGATCAAGGTGTCAATCTCATCGCAGCCCGATTGGCGCCGATCGTCTCGAAGGAACTGCAGCCCTAGGCTTGTCGTCCATATTCGAAGGCAGAAGGCGCCCCGGATGGATGTCCGGGGCACCTTCTGTCGCGACCGTTACATCCGTACGCGCAGTCCGACCGTCATGGTGCGGCCCAGTGGGTTGGACACGAAGCCATTATAGCCCCACGCTCCGCCCAAGATGCCCGCCGTGTTGCCATTGTAGAAGGGCGGATCCTTGTCGAAGACGTTCTGGGCATCGAGGAATATCTGCCAGCCCCGGGTGAAACCTTCGCCCTGGAATTCATATTGCAAGTGCAGATCGAAGATATCGTTGGACTTCACCTTATCACCGCCGCCAACGGGATTGCCGGCCGAATTGACTACGATGGGCTGCACCGTGGTGCTGATCCAGTTGCGATAGGAACCGGTGTGGTTCCAGAAAAGGTCAGCGGAGATTCCGCCCTTCGACCAACCCAGTTGCGCTCGGTTCTTGAACTGCACCGATGGGAAGGTGGTGTTGTAGCCCGATGTGTTGAGGATGCTGAAATCCGTTCCGCCGCCGAAATTCTGGCGGAACTTGGTGAAATAGGTGAAGCCCGTGCCGATGACGAAGCTGCCCAGCTCACCGATGTCGGTCCTGTAGTTGAACTGACCGTCGATGCCCTCGACAGTCAGGTTAAGCGCGTTACGGGCACTTTGGTCGATCAGGAAATAGACCTGCGGCGGAATGGCGCCCGACACGGTCGCACCATTGGCAAGGTTGGCGAATTCGTCGATCTGCGCCTGCGAACAGGTCTGGGGGCAGATAGTGAGCAGGTTGCGCAAGCCGGCCGAGTTCACGATCGCGCTTGGGCTGGGAGAGGAGACACCACCGATGAACTTGTTGTGGAAGTAGGTAAAGGCGGCGGTGAACCCCGGCATGAAGCGGGGCGCGAGGTCGATGCCGGCAGACCAGCTGCGGCCCTTTTGCGGGGTCATGTTCGAGAATCCGCCGCCCAACTGCCGGCGCATGCCCTGAACCGCCGGAGTGCCGATCGTGCAGGTCGTGGCGTTGCACTGCACCCCAGGAATATTGACCACGCTGGGGTAGTTGGCAATCGGCACGGCGATCTGCGTGCCGTTCACGCCAACGCTGCCCGATGCATAGAGATAGCCTTGGGTCGGATCACCGATGACTGCCGTCGGCGGAGCCACGAAGGCCCGCGAATAGTTGCCGCGCAGTTTGACACCCGCCACAGGCTCCCAATTCGCCGCGAACTTGGGATTAGTGGTCGATCCAACGTCGCTGTAGCTATCGTAGCGGCCGGAAATGCTGAGGTCGAAGCTATGCACGAGCGGCACGCCCATATCCGGAGACACGACCGGAATGTATAGTTCGGCGTAGAGGGACTTCACATCACGCTTGTAATTATAGACGCGGAAGTTGGAGCCCGTCGTGGTCGGCCCGGTATTGTTCGAGCCGCTGATCTTCTGCGTCTGCTCATACCAGAGATATTCGCCGCCCACCGCGATCTTCAACTTGCCGGCAGGCAGGCTGAAGAGCGAGCCGTTCAGGTCCAGCTTCATCTGGTTGAAGGTGTTGTAGTTCGTATTCTCGCTGTTGTTCCGATAGAGCGAGCGGATAACTGCTTCCGACGTCCGGTTGGTCCCATCGAAGGGACGCCACACGTCCAACGCATTGGCTGCGGTCAGCGGCAGGTTCAGCGCGATGACATTCTGGCCGGGAATGTTGGTCGCGGTGGTGCTGCCGCTAAGCTGGCCCGTGCCGTTGAGCGCGAGGAGAGCGCAGGCCGAGCAGAAGCCGTTGATCGTATTGAGGGCCGAACGGTTCCAACCGAACGCGTCGCTCAAGGTCAGTGTCCAGACGTCGTTGACCCGATATTCTGCCACGGCGGTCGAATAGATGGAATCCGATTGCGATTCCGATTCGCCATAGTCCGCATCAGGAAGCAGTGCGAGCCAGCTGACCGTCTGCTGCGTGGCGCCAGGCGCTCCGGCCGGAGCCTGATAGAAGGGGTTGATCTGGCCCCCTCGTCCCGAACCTGGGCCAAAGACGGTGGCATTGGTGAGGCCCCCGGGACCAAAGTCGTTGTGGGTTTCCTGCCGGCTATAGTTCATCATCGCCGTCACGGTGAACTTGTCGGAAAAGTCGTTCGTGACCTTGATCATGGCGTTCGCGCGGAACTGCGACGGGAGCAGGTTTGAATAGATCGAATTGTTGCAGGGGGCGTTCGCCTGCGTGTTAGCGACTGTCGTTGTCGCGCTCGGCGAGAGGAAGACGCCGCTGACGCCAGGCGCGATAATGGTCGCGGGGCTGCACTGATAGCTGTTAGTGTTGGTGCCGCCGACCGGACGATAGTCGCCCAGGCTCGAAAAGCTGCGGTCCCTGTTCTTCAGTTCCGATTGGTCGGCGTAGGATCCGGCGACGTAGACACCGCCCGTGTCCCATTTCTTGCCCCAGATGAAATTGAAATTGGTGCTGTTGTAATTATCAGCAAACCCGGCCTGCGCATTGGCTTCGAAACCGTCGAATGTCCGCCGTGTGATGAAATTGACCACGCCCGCGACAGCGTCGGAGCCATAGACCGACGAAGCGCCGTCGGCCAGAACTTCGACGCGCTGGATGGCGCTTACCGGAATGATGTTCGGGTCGGTCTGCGCAAACTGCGTTCCGCCGCCCGGCAGACGCAGGCCGTCCAGGATCACCAGGGTCGTGTTGGACGACGATCCGGCAAGACTGTGAATCTGCGGCGAATAATAGGAATAGGCGTTTTCACCTTGCGCAACCGACCCGGATGTCGAGATCGACGGCACTGTGTTGACGAGTTGCGAGACATTGACCGGCGCCGTTTTCTCGATCGTCTCTTGCCCGACCGAAATCAGGTTGGACCCAACGGGCGCAACCCCGCGGATGGCGGAGCCGGTTACAATGATATCCGCATCGGTCGTGGACTGCACCCCCGGTGGCGGTGGAGCGATGGTCGTATTGTCTTGTGCGACCACAGGCGCCGCTGCACTCAAAGCAGCAGCAATCGCGATGACGGAACTGCTCAATTTGGCAGGCAGATTCTCTCCCAACATTTTACCCTCTCCTTCTCCATGCTATATTTCATATAGTATAGGATTCTGCCGGCAGTCTGCGCTGTCCTGACAGGCCTTTTCAGTGCCTTTGAACTCGGGAAATCGGCTGGTTTGTTAATGCGGCTGGAAGCTGTGCAAGCCGCGGGGATAGGGATTGATGGCAACGCGAGTAGCCATTTTCCCGACTTCACCGCCGAAGCTTGCGCGGTGCCACCGTCCTTGCGCCGCCGTGACGATGTCGCCGGGCGAGGCCGTAAAGAAGGGAACGCCTTCTATCTGGTAATCGATATTGCCTTCCATCACGAACCAGAACTCATCATAGCCGAAATGGAAGTGGCCAAGATCGCTGGCCGGCGGTGTCTTCATGCCAGGCCCACGGATGTTGTTCACGAAAAGATGATCGCCCGCGATGAATGACCCTGCACGCTGACCGCCTCCGACAACATCCTTGTAATAGTCGAGATAGGGCCGGTCGTTGGGGCCATAGCGGCCGTCACCCCCCATCAGGGACGCTTTGACGTAGGTGAACCCTTTCACATCCTTCGGCTTGTCTGCCTTAGTGGCAACCGGGTAGAGAGGAACGTCCCCAGCACCATGGACTTCAAGCCACAGCGCGGGCTCGCTGCCGAGGGCTTCAAGCGTGAAGGGCAGCCGGAATGGAATGTGGACCTCTCCACCCTTCACCGCGATGAAGGGCTCCTGCCCCTTGATGGTCACGCGCAATTGTCCGCCCCAGACGATCAGGGCCGTCGCATTGTCGGCATACATCAGCGACTCCGTCCGCTGCCCGCCCGCCATCTGGCGCCAGTCGGCTTCCAGATCGCGGTTGCGGACCACGGCTTGGCTCCAGTTCGCCTGCCCTTTGTGCGCCGCCAAAATGTCGGCGAGCTTCCAATGCGGCTTATTGGGTGCGTCGTAAGCCCTAGGCGGAGTGCGTTTGGGCGACCAGCCGATCTCCATGGGCGGGCGGGCCGGAGACCCGGGTCGGACGGCGGAAGGCGCTGCCGGCGTCTGCGCAGCGGCAGCGGCTATCAGGAAAGCTGGCCCGCACAGATAGGAAGCGGCCTTGAAGATCGTCATCATTCCTCCCCTTCAGCAGACTTTTGCGTCTTGCAATTTATCATATAGGATATGATCACCGGGCTTTAGTCAAACGAATAATGACATCAGAGGAGACGGAATGTGAACGTTAACTGGAAATGGGCGTTCAGCGCGCTTCTGATAGGGCAGCCCGTCACCCTTTTCGCTCAGGATGATCGATGTGCAAGCATCGACGATCCGTCCAACCGCCTGGCTTGCTATGACGCGCGATCCGGTCGCGCGGTCCAATCAGGTGCAGCGCCAGCTCCGCGTCCCGCGCCGTCTTCCGCCCCGCCCGCAACCAGTCCTGCCCTGTCCAACACCAATCTCGACCAGCGCGAGGCCTTGAAAAGCCGGACCGATTTCGACAGCCGGCTGAAGGCGGTGGTGCCGCTTCGCCACGGCTATTATAGATTGGAATTGGCCGACGGCACATCATACGACACGACCACAGTCGCGCCTCCGCCCACCGTTGGTGACCTCATCCATGTGCGTCGCACCCCTTTCGGCACGACTTTCTTCGACATTGAAGGCCGCAAGCCCTTTACCGTCAGGCTGTCACGGCGCCAGTAGTGGATTCGAGGCTCCGGTCGATCCCAACCGGCTCAAGTAGCCGGTTGGGATCGACCACAGCCCATGCCAAGACCCCCGTCAGGACGACTGCGGAGCCGGCGATGAATGCTGCGGTCCAGCCGAACTGGGCAGCGATCATGGGCGTCAGGGTTGAGGTGAGCGCGCCGCCGATCTGGCATCCCATGTTCATGAACCCCGACACCACGCCGCTATGCTGGCCGGAAATGTCGGCGGTCACCGACCAGAAGGAACTTTGCGACAGGTAGATGGCGCCAGCGCCGCCCGCCAGGATCAGCACAGCGAGCGGCGCATTGTCCACCATGGAGCCGCTCGCCAGAAATAGTCCCGTAAGGACGAAAGATATGATCCCAAGGCCCGACCGTCCCCAATAAAGGCCGTAACGGGCCGAAACCCGGTCGTTGATCACCCCGCCAGCCAAGCAGCCGAAGGTCATGCAAAGGAAGGGCAGCATGGAGAAGATCGCGCTTGACTTGACGTCCAACTGTCTGGCTTCGGCAAGATAGATGAAGAACCAGCTGAAGAAGATCCAGATGACATAGCCGAAGGCGAAATAGCTGACGAACAGCCCCCACACGTTGCGGCTGCTGAGGATCGCGCGCCATGGAATGGGATCGCCTGATCGCGCCTTTGCAGGCGGGAGACCAGCCTCGATATGCGCGAGTTCGGCGGTATTGACGGAGGGATGCTCCTGCGGACGATCCCTTGAAAGCCAGAACCAGATCCCGGCGGCGGCAAGCCCGACGGCCGCGCAGACATAGAAGGATGCGCGCCAGCCGCCCCACAATATGATCGCCGTGATGAGCGGAGGCGTAATGCCGGATCCTGCGCCGACACCGGCAAAGATCCAGCCATTGGCCTTGCCGCGCTCTTGCGCTGGAATCCAGCGCGACAGAAACTGGTTGCCGCAAGGGTAGACGACCGACTCGCCGATCCCCAACGCAAATCGAGTCAGTGCAAGCAACAGCAGAGCGCCGCTGCCTTGCGGATGGATGAGCGCAGTCGCGGCGGTAAACAGGCCCCACCAGATCAACGCCCCGGTCAGAACGATGCGAGGCCCAAAGCGCGTTGCAAGCCAGCCGGCGGGAACCTGGAACAGCGCATACCCGATGAGGAAGGCGCTGAAGACCCACCCCAGTTCGACCTGATCGATCGCATATTCCTTGCGCATTTCAACGCCGGCCACCGAAATATTGGTCCGGTCCAAAAACGCGATCGCGCTGATGATGAACAACAGGAATATCAGGTAAAGTCTGACCCGAGATCTTGCAGCTTCGCCCATTAGCATCTCTCCCGCCTCTGACTTGCCTGCCAGACAATATAGTATATGATTCGCTACAAGGTGGATGTATGTCCGCATAATCAGACAAGAGCAAGGCATTGGAGGGGATAGGATGAGCAACTTGGCTCTACGGCCGCTGGTGATGATGGCCGCGCTAGGCTGGTCGGCCGTGTCCTATGGCCAGAGCACCCAGAATCTCGATGTCGCCCATAGCAAGGCCGAAGCAATGGGCGTGGCCTCGGGCGTGCATGGCGGCGCGGGGACGATGAAGTTCGGACCGTTGCTCGGCGCGGATGCCCTCAGCACCAACTTGATCTTCTTGCATCGCGGCGAAATCGCCCCGCGGAGCGGAATAGGCCAGCATTTCCACAATGATTGCGAGGAGATGTTCGTCATCCTCGATGGCGAGGCGGAATTCACGATCGACGGGCGCACATCCCGCATTGCAGGGCCTGCAGGCGTTCCCGACAGGATGGGCCACGCCCATGCCATCTACAATCCCACGGACAAGCCCTTGCAATGGCTGAATGTCAATGTGGGCATGACGAAGAGCTACGACAATTTCGATCTGGGGGATGCCCGAACCAATGTGACGCTCGATCCCGTGCCGCAGTTCATCACGATGCGGCTGGATCGTAGCCTGCTGAAGCCTGCGGCTGAAAGCTTGCCGGATGCGTCGGCAGCCGTCCTCTACCGTCGCGCGCTTGGTCCGACCATCTTCTCGACGCCATGGACCTATGTCGACCATGTCCTCCTGCCGCCTGGCGCGTCTCTCGCAAGCAGGACGGAGCCGGACATGAGCGAGGTTTATTATGTGATCGCCGGCGCAGGAGAGGTGACGGTTGGAACCCAGACAGCTGCCATTGTCGCGGGCGATGCTATCCCGATCGATCTGGGCGCGGCGCGGGGCATTCGGCAGGCAGGCGACAAGCCGCTTGAGCTGATGGTGATTGGCGTCGCGCGCGATCTTGCCGCGAAGGCCAAATATCGCGCAGCAATGGACGCGCGCCTGCGCCCGCGCCGCTGACTACTGCATGGCCGGTCTTGGTTGAACCCGTCGCCTCGAACCGGCCTATCACTCATAATCTTCATCGGAGGAACCAAGTCCATGCGATCTCGATCACGCGCTGCCCTGCTGGCCGTCGCCTTGGGATATTTCAATTCAGCCCCCCTTCTTGCGCAGGCGCCGGCTCCTTCAGCGCACTCCATCGAACGGATTGACCCGAGCCTGGATGCGATCATCGCGCCGGGGACTGAGATCGAGAAGGTCGCGACGGGCTTCGGTTTCACCGAGGGGCCGATGTGGCGCGATGGGCGTCTCTGGTTCTCGGACGTGTCCGGAGACAAGATGCGTGCAGTATCTCCCGACGGACAGGTCGAGGAACTCATCCCCAATTCCGGCGGCCTTCCCAATCCGCCGGCGGGCGCCAGCATCGGATCGAACGGCATGGCACCAGCGCCCGACGGCACCGTCCTGATGGCGCAGATGGGCGCTCGCCGCATCGTCAAGGTCGGTAAGGACAAGAGCATCAAGCCCTTCCTGTCCGATTATGAGGGCAAGCGGCTCAACAGCCCCAACGATCTCGTTTACGACAAGTCCGGCGCGCTCTGGTTCACCGATCCGCCTTTCGGCCTCTTTAACGGCATGGACAAGGATCCCGCGAAGGAATTACCCTATAATGCGGTGTTCCGTTATGCGAAGGGCAAGCTCACGCCCGTCATCACCGACATGACCTTGCCTAACGGCATCGGCTTCTCGCCCGACTTCAAGACGCTCTATGTTGGGAATTACGGCCCGCAAATGTACGTCCGCGCCTATTCCGTGAAGGCGGACGGCACCCTCTCAGCTCCGCGCAATCTTATCCAGTTGAGTGGCCGCGGCGGCGTAGATGGGCTTAAGGTGGATACGGCGGGCAACATCTGGCTGACCAGCCCAGGCGGCATTCGTATCTTCACATCACAGGGCAAGCTGCTGGGCCAGATCAAACTGCCGGAAACCGCCGCCAACCTTGCCTTCGCGGGGGACGGCCACACGGTCTACATCACGGGCAGCACCAGCATCTACCGCCTGCGCAGCAAGGTGAAGGGCATGTTGCCGCTCTATGCCAATTTGAAATGAGGCCAGGGGGCAGCGATACCGCTGCCCCTATACCTACTTGCCGGCGGGCGCGGGAGCAGCGCCAGGGGTAGCGGGCGACAGCGCGTAATTTTGCGCAAGATAGGCTGTGATCGTCTTGATCTCTTCGGGCGATACTTCCGCTCCGCGATCCGCCATGCCCTGAACCGTCGCCGCCCAGTCCGCTTCGGTGCGCCGCTTCTGGAACACCTGTCCTATCGTATGGCAGAAGCCGCAACGCTCGTTAATGAGATCAAGGCCCGGTCCAGGTGGCGGCGTCGCCGCAGTTGTAGGCACCTGCTGCGCCAGCGCACCTGCCCCCATCAGGGGCAGGGCAAGCGCCATGATCATCAATCCAACTTTACGCATAAAATGTCCTCAGGGCAGTGCATAAGCGACCACTTCGTCGCTGGTCGCCGGTGAAAATGCGAAGCCCCCTGTTGCAACGATGGCCACCATCTGCCGTTTCCCGGCGGCATAGGTCATCGGCGTGCCATAGCTCGAACCGCGCAGCTCGCCAGTCCACAGCAGTTTGCCGGTTTTGGTCTCGAACGCGCGGAAGCGCTGGTCTTTTGTCGCACCAATGAAGGTGAGGCCGCCCGCGGTCGTGAATGGTCCGCCCGCGCTGGTGATGCCTGCGTCCTTGAGCGCCGGATGCCCCGTATCGCCAAGCGGACGCCGCCATGCCACGGTGCCCTTGACCACATCGACGGCCACCAATTCGCCCCATGGCGGCTTGTGGCACGGGAAGCCCGTTTCCATGTCAGCGAAATAGGCATATCCACCCTTCATCCCCCAGGAGCCGTCCGGCTGCTGTTCCAGTTGCTGCGGGCTGGCGAGTTCATTCAGGTTGATGACATAGAGGCCAAGGCCGGGATCGAAGGCCCCGCCGCCCCAGTCGACGCCGCCCAGGCTTCCAGGAAAGAAGTTGATGGCGCTGTCGGCGCGCAGCGGCTGGAACGGCTTGCTGGGGGTGATGTTCAGCTTCTTGACCAACGCCTCGCATCGGGACTTCAGTTCCGGCGTAACGTCCAGAATATCGTCCGCATTGTAGGCAAGCCGCGTGAGCGGAGGCGGAGCGACCGGCATCGGCTGGGTCGGCCAAGGCTGCTCGCCCGGCACGTCGGTTTCGGTGGGCACGGGCACTTCGCGCACGTCGAACAGCGGCTTGCCGGTCACACGATCGAGGATGAACATGATCGCGGTCTTGTTCATCGCCACCAGCGCGGGCGTGACGCGGCCGCCGCGCTTGATATCCACCAGCGTCAATGTCGGCAGGTCCAGATCCCAGATGTCGTGATGAACCGTCTGGAAATGCCAGAGATACTTGCCGGTCGCGGCATCCACCGCAACCACCGAATTGGAATACAGGTTGGCGCCCTTGCGGTCCGCACCCCAGCGGTCGAAAGTCGGCGCCCCGATAGGGAGGTAGGCGATACCCCTTTTCTCGTCCACCTGGACGAAGGTCCAGACGTTCGTGCCGGAACGGCTCTTCGCGCTGCCGGGTTCCCAAGTTTCAGCGCCAGGCTCCCCGTCGTGCGGAATGCTGTGGAACGTCCACACCAGCTTGCCGGTCCGCGCGTCCCATGCGCGAACGTCGCCCGCTGCGCCCTTCACGGGCATCTCCTGCACGCGCGACCCCGTGATCACCAGATTCTTGTATATGGCAGGCGGGCTGCTCATGCCCAGTGGCGCGCCCCTGAAGCCGTTCATGACCTCGGGCGTCTTCATGTTGACCATGCCGGTCTCGCCGAAGTCGCTGATAAGCTGGCCAGTTGCTGCATCCAGTGCGATGAGCTTGCCGGACCTTGTCCCGAAGAAGATGCGCGCGCCCTTCCCCTTCTCGCCCGGCCAATATGCAACGCCGCGGGTCGAGGGCTGATCCTTGTTGGCGAGCGTATAGACCCACCGTTCCTTGCCCGTTGCGGCGTCGAGCGCGACCACGCGATTATAGGGTGTGGAAAGAAACATGACGCCGTCCACCACCAGCGGCGTCGCTTCGGACGCGGAGAAGCCCGTGGCGAATTTCGCCCGCATCCCGTCAGGCATCGGCCCCACATCGGCGGTCACGCCTGCCGGCCGCATGTGATATACCCACGCCTGGCGCAGGTTGGCGACGTTAGCAGTCGTGATCTGCTTGAGCGGCGAGTGACGGGCACCGCCGGGATCGCGGCCATAGCTCCCCCAGTCCGCGTCCTTGGAGGGTGCGGCGGCGGCAGCGCCGGCCAGGGCGGCCGCGGTGAGGGAAAAGACGGAGACCAACGCCGTGGAATGGCGGAAAACAGATGGGAAGTTCAACGACATGCCTCTCCTGAAGGCGGGGTTCGACCTTATGTCGACAAGCCCGGTTGTTCTTTCGTAAGCAGGATGCTAGCAGACGGTCAAATCATATACAATATGATCTGAGGTTGAAAATTTGCGCGGCTTAGGTCGGCGTTTCAGGGAGAAGGACTATGGCGACGCTGCCTCTGGCTGGCATCAGGGTACTCGATATTTCGCAGGTCATGGCAGGCCCATTCTGTTGCATGCTGTTGGGCGACATGGGTGCCGATGTCATCAAGATCGAGCCGCCCAAGACCGGAGATTCG
Source organism: Sphingobium olei (assembly GCF_042678845.1). Classification (NCBI taxonomy): domain Bacteria; kingdom Pseudomonadati; phylum Pseudomonadota; class Alphaproteobacteria; order Sphingomonadales; family Sphingobiaceae; genus Sphingobium; species Sphingobium olei. The sequence goes on from NZ_JBHTLS010000123.1 coordinate 35,430, forward strand.
ACCCGGCATTCGATGGGCTTTCGTTTGAAGGGTGAAGATAGTCCGGGTTTCCTCGCGCTTAACCGAAACAAGCGAAGCATCGCGCTCAACCTCAAGGACGATGCCGACCGGGAGGTGCTCTACGCTCTTGTAAGAAGCGCGGACGTGCTGGTTGAAAACGCCCGTCCGGGCGTCGCGGGACGCCTCGGCATCGATTATGACACGCTGTCTAAGATCAACCCGCGCCTCGTGTATGCGAGCATCTCCGGCTTTGGGCAGACCGGTCCTTGGGCGCAGCGGCCCGGCTTCGACCTTATCGCGCAGGCCATGTCCGGCATCCTCAGTTCTAACGGCTTCCCCGGCATGGAACCAGCCAAGAACAGCATAGCGGTAGCAGATTTGGGCGCAGGCCTGTTTTCTGCCTATGCGATCCTTTCGGCAGTTATCGGCCGCGAGAAGAGCGGTCAGGGCCAATATATCGACGCATCCCTGCTGGAGGCAGCGCTCGGACTTTCGATCTGGGAAACCACCGAATTGTGGGGAACCGGCAAATCCCCTACGCCGATCGGATCGGCCAACCGCATGTCTGCCCCTTACCAGGCGGTGCAGGCTTCGGACGGATGGTTCGTCATCGGTGCCGCGAACCAGGGATTGTGGCTGACCTTTCTGGGCGTTCTAGGCCGTACCGAGTTGCAGGACGACCGGCGCTATTCCACCAATGCCGCGCGCGTGGCCAATCGGATCGCGCTGATCGAGGATCTGGCGCCGACCTTCCTTACCCGCCCCAAGCAGGAATGGATTGACGCTCTGCTCGATGCCGGCGTACCCGCCGCTCCCATTCTCGACTATGGCGAAGCCGTGGTAAGCGAGCAGGCCGCCGCCCGCGACATGGTCATGCAAGTGCCGCATCCTATAGAAGGCGAGTTCAAGGCGCTGGGCTTCCCTGTGAAAATGCGCGGTACTCCGCAGGAAGTCCGCCTGCCCCCTCCCCTGCTGAACGAACATAGCGATGCGATTCGTCAAGAACTGGTGGAGAGGGGCCTGCTCGCCGCAGACAAGGAAGCGGCGCAATGAGCGATGCGCGACTAATCTACGAAAAGCGGGGGAATCAGGCCCATATCCGGTTCGACAATCCTGCAGCCCACAACGCGCTCACCAGCGCGATGTGGCACAATCTGCGCGATGCAGCCCGCGACATTGCATCTGACCCTTCCATCCGCGTAGCGGTTTTTCGCGGCGTGGGCGGAAAGGCCTTCATATCGGGCACCGACATTTCCAAGTTCGCCGACTACCAAACGGGCCAGCAGGGCGTCGATTATGAACGCGAGATCGACGAATGCATGGGTGCGGTGGACGCTATCCCCTGCACCACCATCGCCGTCGTCGAGGGTTGGGCAGTCGGTGGAGGGATCAACATCTCTTCCGCCTGCGATTTTCGCATCGCCACGCGGGACGCCCGGTTCGGCTCCCCGATCGGGCGGACGATCGGCAACTGCCTTTCCGCAGCCAGCGTCGCGCGTATCGGGGGCGCCATAGGCGTCCAGCGCGCCAAGCGCATGGTGCTGCTTGGCGAGATGCTGACGGCGGAAGAGCTGCTTGCCAGTGGGTTCCTGCTGCGGATCGTGGAGCGCGAGGCGCTGGATGCGGAGGCGGAGGCCCTGGCGATCCGGGCGGCGGAGAACGCGCCGCTGACGACGCGCGCGACCAAGGACATGATACGCCGGATGACCTTCGGCAACCTGCCCAACATCGAGGATTTGATCGCCCAGGTCTATGGAAGCGCAGACTTCCGGCGCGGCGTCGCCGACTTCCTCGCCCGCACGAAGAAGGTTCCCGAATGGGCCGGAGAATAGCCGAAGCTATTTCTCCGGCTTCTGGGCTACGATCCGTACATTGGGCATCAGCGCGGCGTTGGGCGGAAGCGCGAGATTGCCGGCCGGAAATCCGTTGGCTTCGAACATATAGGCTTCGATGTCCGCCACCTTCCGGCCGCCAAGGCTGCCCGGCGCATTCAAGGGCATGGTGGACTGGATGCGGCTGAACAGGTCACCGGCCGATGTGTTGTTCCAATTGTTGAGGAAGGTCGGACCGACCAGCGCCGGCGCTACGTCGATGCCGGCCAGTGTGTCGCCATGGCAGGCGGCGCAGTTTTCCGCATAGGCAATCTTGCCGCGCTCTGCCTGCTCCGCCCTATAAACGCCCGTCCAGACATTACGTTCAGGTGCCTGCGCGTGTGCGATCACGGCGCCGCCAAGCAGCAGCGCCGCACCGGCAGCCCAATATCCGTTCTTCACTTTCATCATGCCACTCCCGGCAGCCTGAATGCCACAAGCTCCGCGCTATAGTTGCCGCCGCCAATGGCGACGACGATATACTGCCGCCCGTTCAACATATAGGTCATGGGCGATCCGCTCTGTGGCGCGGGCATATAGACCGCGCCTTTCTCCTCGCCGGTCGCCTTGTCATAGGCCCGCAGCATCGCACCCCGGATGCCATATTCGTTGGTGTAGAAGCCGGCTTCTCCACAGATCACCAATGTCTTGGTACAAAGTGGCCCCAGATTGCCCGATCGGCCGGTCCGCGGAATTTTCAAACCCTTGAGCGCCGGGTGATTGCGCACATTGTCGGGCGTTTCGCCATGGGCGATCTGCCATTTCAGATCCCCTTTGGTGAGGTCGATCGCAGTGATCCGACCATAGGGTGGCTTCAGCAACGGCAGGCCATCGACCATCAGGAAACCGGGTGGCGGGTCGGAACCCGGCTTTGGTGCTGGCGGACGGCGGAACTGGTCGGCCCGCTCCGCTCCCATCGCCACCTGCGGCGCGACATCCCGTCCGGCGATGCCATGGACATACGGGAATTCGGAAACGCTGGGATCCTTGTTCGGGATGATGCCCATGACCGATGGCTGAGTCTTGGAATAGACGAAGACGGTATGGCTTTCTGGATCATAGCATCCGCCGGGCCAATTGGTCCCGCCCTGAACACCGGGCGCGGAAATCGTGCCCCACCGGCCGGGCTTGCTGATGACCGGCGGTGTGTAGAGCGGACCGATCTTATATTGCTTGACCAGTTCCACCGCCTTGGCCCGCAAGGCTGGCGTGAAGTCGATCAGATCGTCGACGGTCACCCCCTGCACGTCATAGGCAGGCGGCTTGGTCGGGAAGGGCTGCGTCTTGGCATACCATTCGCCCGGCACATCGCCCTTCTCGACCGGTCGCTCGACGATCGGCCAGATAGGCTTCCCGTTGGTCCGGTCCAGGACGTAGAGGAAGCATTGCTTGGTCGGCTGCGCAAGCGCCTTCACCGTGCGGCCGTCGACGGGAATGTCGCAGAGGATCGGCGCGCAGGGAATGTCCCTGTCCCACAGGCCATGATGGACGAGCTGGTAATGCCAACGCCGCTCGCCTGTTTCGATGTCGAGCGCGACGAGCGACTCACCGAACAGAGCATCGCCCCTGCGGAACATGCCCATCTCGTCGCCGGTCGCCAATTCGACTGGCACGTAAACGAGGCCGAGTTCTTCATCCGCCGACATTTCGGCCCATACGCCGCCGTTACCCGCTTCGTCGGCGTCCCTGTTCAGCCAGCTGTCATAGCCAAACTCCCCTTTTTTGGGAATCGTATGAAAAATCCATTTGCGCTTGCCCGTCCGCACGTCGAAGCCGCGCACATAGCCCTTCACGTTCTTGCGCACGGCCGGCACGTCGCCGGCCGTATGCGCCGCCCCGACGACCACGGTGTCCCGCGCGACAAGCGGCGTGGCGTGCAGGCCGACGTCGGCCGTTTCAAGATCGATGTCCTGATCGAAATCCTGCTTGAGATCGACCACGCCGTTCACGCCGAACGCGGTATCGGGCAAGCCTGTGGCCGCATCGAGCGACACCAGCTGATAGCCGATCGTTACGAACAGGATGCGTTCCTGCTTCCCGTCCGTCCAATAGGAACAGCCATGGCCCGAGAGCTGGCGCGGCGAATTGAGCGCGCGCTGGCCTTCATCCTTGCGGTACATCCAAAGCAGTTCGCCCGTTGCCGCGTCGACCGCCACACAATCCCGCCGCGACCCTGCTGTCAGGAACAACCTTCCTTTGATGAGCAGGGGCGTCGGCTCGAACTGATATTCCTTCCGCGCGCCGAGAATGTCGGTCTTGAAGCTCCAGGCGACTTGCAAATCCCCGAAATTCTCGCCATTGATCTGGTCGAGCGGCGAATAGCGGGTATTCGCCTGGTCGGCGGCATAATGGCGCCATTCCGTGTCCGGCCCGCCCGGCAATTCCTGGGCCGCTGCGCGCCGGATCGGATGGGTTCCAATGGCGGCGGCAGCGGCGACGGTCCCGCCTAAAAGCCCACGTCGGCTCACTTTGGTCATCGCGCTTTCGGCCCTCTCCTAGCTCTGTTGCGCTTCACTTGGCTGTGCAGATCACCAGCTGACGGCGATATATTTGGCCTCGCAATATTCCAGCAGGCCATGGTGCGATCCTTCGCGTCCAAGCCCGCTCTGCTTGACGCCACCGAACGGCGCCGCCGCGTCGGATACAAGACCGCGATTGATCGCGACCATTCCCGCCTCGATCTGCTCGGCCATTTGTAGGCCGCGCTTGAGGTTGTCGGTATAGACATAGGCCGCTAGCCCATATTCGGTCGCATTGGCGAGCGAGATAGCTTCCTGTGGATCGTCGAAAGGGATCACGGCTGCGACTGGACCGAACACTTCGGTGGTCAATATCTCGGAACCCGGCTGAACATTGGCCAGAACCGAGGGCGGATAGAAGAAACCGGCTCCGGCAGGTGTCTGACCGCCCAGCTTTACCTCCGCCCCACGGCTGACCGCATCGGCGACCAGATGTTCGATCTTGTCGATCGCCGCCCGGTTGATCATCGCGCCGCACTGGGTTGCGCTTTCCAGGCCGGGCCCCATCTTCATCGCCCCCATACGGTCCACCAGCTTGGCGACGAAGGCGTCGTGAATACCGCGCTGGACATAGAAGCGATTGGCAGCGGTACAGGCCTCACCAGCGTTGCGCATCTTGGCCACCAGAGCGCCTTCGATCGCCTCGGCCAGGTCCGCGTCGTCCAGAATCAGGAAGGGCGCATTGCCGCCCAGTTCCATGGACGAGCTGATGACCTGATCGGCCGCCTGCCGCAAAAGGATGCGACCCACTTCGGTCGATCCGGTGAAGGACAGTTTGCGGACGCGGGGATCGTGCAGGATCTCGCTGCAGACCGGTCCCGGTTCGCTGGTGTTGATGACGTTCACGACGCCTGCCGGCACACCGGCGCGACGCATGATCTCCGCCACAGCCAGCGCCGTCAGCGGCGTCTCTTCGGCTGGCTTCAGGATACAGGTGCAGCCTGCCGCCAGCGCCGGGGCGATCTTGCGGGTCGCCATCGCCGCGGGGAAATTCCACGGCGTGATCAACAGGGCGATGCCGATCGGCTGATATTGCACCATGATCCGGTTTGCGCCACCCGGTGATATCGACAGTTCGCCATTGATGCGTACCGCTTCCTCCGCATACCAGCGGAAGAATTCGGCTGCGTAGGCGACCTCGCCGCGCGCATCGGCCAGTGACTTGCCATTCTCAAGCGTGATGAGTTGCGCCAGCCATTCCTGCTCTTCCATCATGGCATGGAAGCAGGCGAGCAGGATATCGGCGCGCTTGCGCGGCGGCGTCGCTGCCCACGATCCCGCCGCAGCGGATGCCGCATCGACTGCGGCGATGCCTTCCGCCGGACTTGCGTCGGCCACCGAGGTCAGCGTTGTTTCGGTAGCGGGATTGAGGATGTCGATGCGCTTGCCGCTCGCGGCCCCCGTCCATTGCTCACCGATCAAAAGATCGGTCGGAATGGCGAAGGGGCCGGCATGGCCTTCAGTGGTAGTGCAAGTGAAGCTGTTCGTCATGGCAAACCTTGTGGCAGAGGATCAGACAGCCCGGAGCGCAGCGCGCTCACCGGAAAATGCGGCCCGGGTAATGGCCTGCATTGCAATCAGATCGAGGGGGCGGGGGTTGTTCTTGACCAGCCGGGCAGCGTTCAGGGCGTTTTCGGCGACGAAATCCTGCTGCTCCGCCTTAAGCCCCAGCGCCGCGAGCGAGCGAGGGATCGCGACCCTGCCGAGCAGATCGGCGACAGCGTCGATGAACGCCTGCGACAAGTCGGCCTCGGGGGCGTCGGGCAGCTGGATCGTCCGAGCAAGCTCAGCGAAAGCGGCGCGGCAGAAAGGCTGATTATACTGCATCACGAACGGCAGCAGCGTTGCTACGCCATCGCCATGCGCCGTGTGCGTGAGGTTGCCGACCGGATACTGGATCGCGTGCGCTGCGGCGGTGCCCGCAGTCCCGAAGGCGCAGCCAGCTGCGAGGGATGCAAGCATCAGCCCCTCGCGCGCTTCGATGTCGCTGCCGTCGCGATAGGCCCGCTCCAGATAAAGGAAGATATTAGCGACCGCCAATCGAGCGAAATGATCTGAAAGGAGGTTCTTGCCGACGAAGACATGATCCTGCGTCAACATGGGATCGGCAGGACGCGCTAAGGTCGTGTAGGCCTCTACCGCATGGGTCAGCGCGTCAGCGCCGGAGCAGGCGGTCAGGGTCGGGGGGCAGGTGACGGTCAGTTCGGGATCGCAGATCGCAACCAGCGGTATGAGATGCGGACTGGCTATGCCCACCTTCGCGCCGCGTTCGTCGTCGGATACCACAGCAACGGGCGTCACTTCCGATCCGGTGCCTGCCGTGGTCGGCATGGCGATCAACGGCATAACGGGTCCGGGAACCGCGAACTCGCCATAATAGGAGCGCAGATCGCCGCCATGAGTCAGCAGAACGGCGACGACCTTCGCCATGTCCATGGAACTGCCGCCACCAATACCGATAACGACATCCGGCGCGAAGCTACGCACTTCCTCGACACAATCCTCGATCGGCCCGATCGGAAGGTCGGGGATGGTCCGGTCGAAGACGTGAACCTCCATGCCGTGGCTTTTCAGATCGGCGACCATGGCGTGGAATTCAGGCTGTGCGCCCTGCCGTTCGTCCGTACAGATCAGCGCGCGCTTGCCCAGCTTGCTGGCGGCCGCGCCCAGCGCATGGCGCTGACCCCGGCCGAACAGAACCGATCGCGGCAGGCGAAGCGCGCCGAAAGCATAGGGGATGTCGCTCACTTCTTGTTACCGTCCGCGCCATATTGTTTCAGATAGGCGATGACATCAGCGCGATCCTGCGGTGATGCCATGCCAGGGAAAATCATCTTCGTGCCGGGGACCAGCTTGGCCGGCCCCTGCAGCAACTTGTCGATGCTGGCCTCGTCCCACTTGATGCCCGATGCCTTCATCGCCGGCGAGTAGCGGTAACCCGCTTCGGTGCCGGCGGGGCGACCGACCACTCCGTTCAGCGACGGACCGATCGAGCGGGCTGGACTTGGCCCCACCTTGTGACAGGCGGCACAGCGGGCGAAAATCTGCTGGCCCTTGGCGGGATTGCCCTTGGGCGCGGCAGCCAGCGCAGTGCCGGCCAGAGCCATCGCTCCAATCCCTGCGGCAAAAATCCAAGTCTTCACGTACCTAACCTCCTATGGTGCGCGTCGGGCGCACAATGTTCAAACCAGAGCGCCGGGGCGCTTGAGATATTTTTTGGTAATGGCGTCCGCCGCCCAGAATGCGAGGGCGCCTACCGGGCCCGTGGGGTTGCGGCCCGCATTTTGCGGAAACACGCAGGAGCCGAGCACGAACAGGTTCGGCACGTCCCAGGACTGGCAATATTTGTTGAGCGCGCTGGTCTTAGGATCGTCGCCGAACACCACGCCGCCGGTATTGTGGGTGGTCTGGTAGAAACCGCTGTTGAAGTGACCGAAGCTGCGGGGCATCCCGGCTCCGCCTTCCTTGCGGCCTGTGATCTCCTCAGCGATGCGCTGGCAGACGGCGCTGTGCGCCGCCATCAGCTTCTGTTCATTAGGCTGCCAGTCGAAGGTCAGGCGCAGCATCGGCCTGCCGAATGCATCCCGGTACGTCGGATCGAGATCGAAATAATTCTGTCGATAGCTCATCACCGCGCCCTGATGGCTGACGCCGGCGACATGATGATAGGCGTCGACCATCGCCTTCTTCCATCCCTTGCCCCACCGGGGCTGGCCGGGCATGGTCGGATGATAGGTCAGCGGGTCTCCGCTATTGCTGCCGATGCTGATGCCGCCGCCACCGATATAACCGGCCTTGGCGAAATCATAATTGTCGCCGTTGAAGTCGTCGATCCAACTGCCGAGCGCACCCGACCCCATGAAAGGGTTGGTGAACGTGTTGCTGTCCAGCAGCAACCGCGCGCCGCCGCCGCCCTGGAAGGCGTAGTTGCGGCCGATGACGCCCGTATTGGTCTTGGGGTCATAGGGCTTGCCGATGCCCGAATGGAGCATCAGATGGACGTTCCCGGTGACGAATGCACCGAGCACCACCAGATCGGCTGGCTGTTCGATCTCGCGGCCACGGGCATCGACATAGGTGACCCCGGTCGCACGCTTGCCATCGGAGTCCAGGTTGATCTTCACGACCGTGGCGTTGGTGCGAAGCTGGAAATTGGGGTTCTTGCGTGCAAGCGGCAGCATCAGGAAATGCGGGCTCGCCTTCGCGTTGGCTTCGCAGCCGAAAGCTGTGCAGTGACCGCAATAATGGCACTGACCAAGTGCGATGCCGTCCGGGTTCACATAGTCCTGCGAACAGTTGGCGGTCGGGATCGGAAAGGGATGATATCCGAGATTGGCAGTCGCCTTGTCGAACAGCGTCATGACATGCGACGCGGTCATTGGCGGGGTTGGATATTCATTCTGGCGAGGCGCCTCGAACGGATTGCCGCCGGCTACCTTGCGGCCTTTCAGATTCCCCGCCTTCCCCGATATCCCGCACACCTTCTCGAACCGGTCATAATAGGGTTCGAGTTCGTCGTATGAGATAGGCCAATCCTGGAGGTTCATGTCCTCCGGAATGAGGCTCTTCCCATATTTGCCGATCGTCCCGGAGCGCATCTTGTGCTCCCACTCCGACCAGCGCCAGGTAAGCCCCGACCAGTGCGCACCCGATCCGCCGACATTTGTACCGGGCCAGTAGAAGCCGTGCTGGCGGATCGGCAAGGCGACCTGATCCATGCTGTTCCGGAAGGTAATGGTTTCCTGTGACAGATCCTGCACCATATGCAGACGCCGACTATATTTCAGCGCGTCATGCGCCTGCGGACCCGCGAAGTCGGGGACGGTATCCTGCGGCCGGCCGCGTTCGAACATCACGACCTTGAGTCCGGTGGGCGCCAGTTCCTTGGCGACGATGCCGCCGGTCCAGCCCGACCCGACGATCACCACGTCAACGGCAGGTAACTTCGTCGCCATCAACTGAGATCCTGGATCGAAAGAGGTTCGTCGACTCGGTAGGGACGATTGCGCCATTCGGCGATCTTGTCGGCATACATCTCGCCCACGCCCGGATAGCCGAGCATCTTCCACGACGCCTTCCCGCGATTGCCGCCATAGATGGGGTCCGCGAAGAACCCGTCCATCGCCAGCTGGAAAAGCGTGTTGAAGAAGGTGCGCACCGGGACGCTCGGCAATTCGATCTTGCCTGCCTCAAGCGCCGTCACAAATGTAATGCGGTCCGCTTCTTCCAGCGTGTCGAAACTGGCCCCGCCATTGCTGGCGCGCAGATGGTCGTTCACATCGGCAATGCCAACCCGCACGAGCTGGTTCGGGGTCAGTTTCAGCTGGTAGCCCTGTTCCGGCGTCCCTTCTTGGAAGGGGCCCTGAAGATACATGCGATCCCCATTGCCCCAACCGCTGTCCAGCTGCCGGTCGATGAAGATGGCAACGCCAAGGTCGGTCCCCTTGTCGCTATATTCGTCCTGGGGGATGAGCGTGTCGACAAAGGCTTCGACGAAGGCGGCCTCGTCGGGATTGAGGAAGATATAGCCTGGCGATACGGCGCCGCCTGGCGATTGCGCCGCGTTCGCCGCGGGCATGGCCATCTGGTGCCCGGCATGCGTGTCTTGAGCCGCCGCGGCGAACGGCGCGGCAGCCATGCCGACACCAAAACCGGCAAGCTTCAGCAGGGTTCGACGATCGGTTTCCGACTTCTCCGTCATATCCGCGCCTCCTGCCCGTCCCGCAATTTACGCGAGGCATCGATACGCAGGAACAATGCAGCGGCGATCAGACATAGGATGGAAAGGACCGCGAAGGCTGCGAACCAGCCACTCATGGTGACGATATAGCCAGTAACCGCCGCAGCGACCGCGGCACCGCTGTTGCCCAGCGTGTTCATGACTGCCGAGACGGAACCGGCATATTCGCCGCCGATGTCGAGCGTGACTGCCCAGGACACACCAACGGTCAGCTCAAGGCCGAACAGGGCGAAGCAGAAGCAGATGATGCTCGCCACATGCCCGTCCATCGCGGCGGCCAGCGGGATCATGATCGCGGCGGTGAGGAAACCGACGACGGCAACGCTGCGCCGCGCCATCTTCAACCCTGCACCGCGCTTCACTAGAAAGTCGGAGAACCAGCCGCCCAGCAGGTCGCCAATCACGCCGGCCATCAGCGGCATGCTGGCGAATAGGCCCATGAGCGCGATGTCGAACCCACGGGCGTCATGCAGATATTTGGGAAACCAGGTAAGGAAGATGTTGATGCAGTAAGCATAGCAGAAATACATCGCCGACAGCACCCAGAGCTGGGAATTGCTCAGCAAGTGGCGCCATGGCACGCTGACCCGAGCGCGGCCGGCACCCAGCGCGCCTTCGATCATCTCCAGCTCGGCGGCGTTGACCGATCCATGCTCACGCGGCGTGTCGCGATAATACCAGAACCATAGCCCCGCCCAGGCGACACCGACGAGTGCGAACGCCATGAAGGGCATGCGCCAGCCGAATTGCACGATCAGCAGCGCCACGAAGACCGGCGTCACCGCGCCGCCCAGCCGCGCACCCGCATGAGTGACGCCCTGCGCCCAGCCACGCTCCGACGGCAGCATCCAACGGGACAGCGAGCGCGTGGCGATGGGAAAAGCCCCCGCTTCGCCCATGCCGAACAGGAAGCGGCACACCATCATCGACCCGGCCGACCAGGTCATCGCTGTCGCTGCGGTGAAGGTCGACCACCACAGCACCACGCCCGTCAGCGCACGGCGAGGGCCGAAGCGATCGCCCAGCCAGCCGCCCGGAATCTGGAACAGGGCGTAGGCAATGGAGAAAGAGGCGAAGATCCAGCCCATAGTCACGGGCGAGAAGCCATATTCCTGCTCTATCACCGGGGCGGCGGTCGCAATGACGACGCGATCCATATAAGTAATGAGATAGGCCAGCACCGTCAGCCACAGAACGACATGGCGCGCGCGTGTAGGACGCATGGTCGCCGAGGCGGCTTGCTGGTCTGGCAGTGCCGTCGCTTCTCCGGTCACGGACGACCCTCGCACGCGGTGGCGGCCCGGCCCTTGCAAGTCTGCCAGATGGTCGGAACCTTCGTCCCGCTGATGAAGACGGTATTGATGGCACGCGTGTTGCGGATGTCCTTGGTCGGGTCACGATCCAGCACCAGCAGATCCGCCCATTTCCCAGGTGCGATCGTACCAATGTCCTTGGCGCCCATGAATTCGGCATTGGCACTGGTGGCCGCGGTCAGCGCCTGCATCGGCGTGATGCCGGCCTGGACCATCAGTTCCAGTTCCCAATGGGCGAAATAGCCGGGGAAGCGCGCCGTCGGACCGCTGTCCGTGCCCATGCCATATCGAATGCCCGCTTTGACCTCGCGTCCGAAATTATCCGACGCCTGCTTCAGCGCGGCCGCATATTTCGGGAAATTCGGAGCGGCGCCCAGCTTCGCGGCACGCTCCGGACTCTTGAGCTCTGTCAGCACTGCCGGGGTCACGCCACGCGAAAAGAAGGGATCGTCGAGGAAGGGCAGCGTCTTGTAGATGAACGATGCCTCACGGCTGAGCGTCGCGGCCATCTGCCACACGCCCTTGGCCTTCATCTGGTTGACCAGGGCATCGTCCACGGAGCGATCGCGCACCGAATGGGCGAAGGCATTCACGCCTTCACGCGTCAATTCAGCAGCATTGTCATAATAGAAGATGTGGGCAACGGTCTTCTTGCCGTCCTTGCGCGCCTGGTCGATGACCGCGGTGCTGATCTGCGGCGGCATCCTCTCGTCCAGCATGCCGAATTCGTCATCGACCCATAATTTGATCAGATCCGCGCCCTTGGATGCCTGGGCATCGACCATCTTGCGTGCTTCGTCCGGCGTAGCCACCGACTGGTCCAGGCCGGGGACGCCTCCGTAGCTGCCCTTGAAGACGACGCCCTGCCCTACGGTGTAGACGCGGGGACTTGAGGTCCGCCCCTTCCGCTTTTGCTGGATGGGAAAGATCAGATCCTGCTCCGTACCCAGCGTCTGAACGGTCGTGACACCATAAGCCGCGTAGGTCTTGAGCTGCTCCTCGATATTGGCGGTCGTCTGATATTTGAGATTCTGCGTGATGCCATCGACCAGCCCAAGATGGACATGGCTGTCGATGAGGCCGGGCATCAGATATTTGCCTGCCAGCTTTTCGATCTTCGCCCCCGCTGGCGCCTTCAACTTGCGGACGGGGCCGACCCAGCTGATCTTGCCATCCGTCACGACAAGAGCCTGATTTGCGACGGGCGCACGCCCGGTGCCGTCGATCAATGTAAAGTCACGCAGCACGAAAGTTTCGGCCACCGCTTGACCCGACGCGCCTGCCAGCATCGCGGCGGCCAAGCAAGCTATCGAAAATCCAGTCTTCCTCGAAACGCGCATACCCGTCCTCTCCAGACCTGTTTCATATCATATATGATCCGGCGAAATCGTGGTAAGTGCTGCCAACAGGCGCGTCAAGGCCCTTTCAACTTGATTTGCGCCAGCTTGGCCGGTCGCTTCAATCGCGGCGGGTGCCGGTTGCGCGGTCCATACGTAGTTGCGAACAGCTGAGATGTTCGCGCACCGATTGTTCCGCTGCCACCGGGTCATGCGCCAGCAAGGCTGCAATGATAAGCTGATGCTCCCGTGCGGCTATTTCGGGCGCGTTGGGCTGTGCGCTGTTTTGATACAAGGATCGGAAAATCTGGAGATGAGCATGGAGCCGCTCGATCGTCTCCTCGATCAGCCGATTGCCGCTGCCCTTCGCAATTAGTCTGTGTAATTGTGCGTCTGCTTCGGCGAAGCGGGCGTAGGCCTGCTCGTTCCGCTCCACCACAGCATCCATGTCCTTTTGGATGGTCTGGAGAATCGAAAGCGTTTCATCATCCATATGCTCGGCTGCCCGAGCAGCGGCGTAGGGTTCGATGAGCAAGCGCAGCGTGTAGAGGTCGTGCACCTCTTCCGGTGTCATCTGCGGACTTGCACGATAACCGACATTCGTCGTCTTGTAGACCAGTTTCTCCGCTTCAAGCTGGCTCAAAGCCTCGCGTATCGGGGTTTGGGAAATACCCAGTTGACGCGCCACCGTGTCGATAGGAATTCGCTCTCCCGGAGCGATCTTCACCGTCATCAGCATGGACAGGAGATGCTCGTATGCGCGCTCGACCAGCGTCGGCGCCGGCCGGCCGGGGGCCTCCGCGGTGGGGAGAGAGTGAGCTATAATCCTAAGGTCTGACATACTCGTCGCTTAAACGCTAACGCAGCAAACATATAGGATATTTTCCAATCTACAACGAAGATGATAATTGGGGATAAGTCTGACAAAACATATAGTGTTTCACGACGCTGCTCGAATCAAGCGGGTCCGCTACCCGGCCATCAGCAAACGAGCCCCGTTGGCTCAGCACGTCCGCTGCCACATGCCTTAGAGGTCGGGTAGAGTTTGCGCCGCGAAGCCCCACCCCTTGAGGGACACGGCACGATCCAGCAGCGTGGTCGCGTCGCCAATGGCATAGGGATGGGCATCCGCAATACCCTCCAGTTCATCCCAGTCGACAGGAATGGCGACGGGGGCACCGGGGCGCGCGCGGGCGGAATAAGGGAGTACAGCGGTGCTGCCACGTTGGTTGCGCAGCCAGTCGATGAAAATGCGGTCCTTGCGCTTGGCCTTGCTCATCGTGGCGACGAACCGGTCCGGCTCTGCAGTGCTGAGCGCCTGCGCAAAACGGGACGCGAAATCCTTATGGGCGCCCCAGTCGTGACCGGGCGTCAAAGGGACCACGACATGGACGCCCTTGCCGCCCGAAAGCATCGCAAATGAAACCAGTCCGAGATCGGAGAGGCGGGCGCGGATGTCCTGCGCCGCTTCCTTCACCCGTCCGAAATCCATGCCTTCGTCGGGATCGAGGTCGAAGATCATGCGGTCGGGCTTCTCTACCGCGGCTACGCGGCTGCCCCACCCATGGAATTCGATGGTGCCCATCTGAACACAGGCGAGCAGCCCCTCCACATCATCGACATAGATATAATCCTCCGCGCCGCCATCCTTCTCCCGGATCGGCACCTGATGCACCGCCTTGCCGAAGGCGCCGCTGTCATGCTTCTGGAAGAAACATTTCTTGGCGCGCCCTTGCGGACAGCGCACCAGGCTGACCGGGCGTTGAGCGGCGAAGGGCAGCATCAGGGGAGCGACGGCTGCATAATAGTCGGCCAGTTCACCCTTCGTCTGGCCACTCTCGGGAAAGATGACGCGGTCCCGATTGGTGATCCTGACCCCCTCGCGCGGCATGGGGGCGGGGGCGGGCCGCTCTGGCTTCACATCGGCTGCTTTCTTGTCGCCGCGCAGCCCCAGGAAGCTGGCATGGCGGACACGCCCCTCCGCGGTAAATTCGGCAAAGGCAATTTCAGCGACCAGCACTGGTTTGAGCCAGGTCGCGCCGCGGGCTTCGGTGCGGGGGACATCGGTGGGCGCCTTTCCCGCGGCAAGCGGTTGCATCGCTTGGTCTAGCTGTGTCATCATGTCGGTATCAAACCCCGTGCCCACCTTCCCCTTGTACACCAGAGTCTTGCCTTCATGCTGGGCAAGGAGGAGAGACCGGAAGGGGCGTCCTCGCGCCGTGCTGCCGACGCGGCCGATCACGACGAATTCCTGCCGCCGGGTGCATTTCACCTTCACCCAATTCTTCGTCCGGCCGGCGCGATAGGGCGCGTCGACGCGCTTGGCGATGATGCCCTCCTGCCCCGCCGCGCACAGGGACTGGTAGAGCTTCTCTCCAGCGCCGATGATGTGATCGGCGACGCGGATCGGCGGCTCTGCCCGCCCAAGCAGCGCCTCCAGCCGTTCCTTACGCTCGATCTGAGGAAGCGGCCTCATGTCCGTGCCGTCCAGGGCAAGCAGATCGAAGGCGAAGAACTGAAAGGGCGTATCCTCGCGTTGCGCGCCATGGCCGCGCTTCAGCACGTCTTGAAGCGCCGAGAAGCTGGGATTGCCATCCGCGCCGAATGCCACGATCTCGCCATCGATCAGCGCTGGCGGTAGATCGAGCGCGGCGATGGCACGGACGAGCGGGCCGAACTTATCCGTCCAGTCGAGGCCGTTGCGGGTCGATACGCGCACCTTATCGCCAGCGGCGGCAATCAGCGCGCGATAGCCGTCGAACTTGATCTCGTGCAGCCACTCATTGCCTGCGGGCACCGCATCCACCAGCGTGGCAAGTTGGGGTGAGGAAACAGCGGGGAGCTTACCAGCGGACCGGCGGGGCTTTCGGGCAACCTTCGCATTATGGTCTCGGGCGGCCTGCATCTTCTGGCCGAACGCCTTGCCCTTTGCGCCCTTCAACGACTGTGCGCCAGCCTTGTCGGCGGCGATCTCCGCCATGGACCGGCCCGTCAGGACGCTGGTGAGCGCGCGTTCGACCAATATGTCGCCCTCCCCCGCATGCGCATCATCGATCTTGCGCAGCAGCCAGTTGTCGCGCTTTTCGCCCGGACGGCGCTTCATGCGGACGAGCAGCCACTCGCCCTTCATGCGTTCGCCATCCAGCGTGAAGTGGAGATGGCCGTCTTTCAGGTCTGCGGCGCTTTTCCCCTCAACCGGCGCCCATGTGCCCCGATCCCACAGCATCACCGTGCCGCCGCCATATTCGCCCTGGGGTATGACCCCCTCGAAATCGCCGTAGCTGAGCGGATGGTCTTCGGTCTGGACCGCCAGGCGCTTGTCCGCAGGATCGGTGCTTGGCCCCTTGGTCACCGCCCAGCTTTTGAGCACCCCATCCACTTCCAGCCGGAAGTCCCAGTGCAGCCGCGTCGCATCATGTTTCTGCACGACGAAGCTGTTGCCGCCCTTGCCGGCAATCTCCCCCTTCGGCTCGCGGGTGCGGGTGAAGTCACGCTTGGCATTATAGGTATCAAGCGGGCTTTTGCCGGGCATCAGCGCGGCTCCCTCGGGTCCAGCCAACGATCCTCCACCAGCCGCAAAGCGGTCAGCATGACGATCGCGACGATGGCCGCGCTGACGACCAGGGGCCATTGCCCCGCGCCGCAGGCGATGCCGATCATGGCGGTCAGCCAGACATGGGCCGCGGTGGTGAGATTGCGGACCCGCCCGCGACTGGTGACGATGATCCCGGCGGCGATGATGCCGGTGAACGCGGCCGAAGCCTCGAACACGCGGAGGGGATCGATATTCCCCTCCCCGCCCATCTGCTTGTGCAGGGCGATGGCGCTGATCGTCATCAGTGCGCAAGTGAAGCAGAGGATGCCATGGGTACGCAGCCCGGCCGGATAGCCACGCAACTCGCGATCGAGGCCGAGCGCCAGACCGATCATAGCCGCCGCGCCGAGGCGCAGCAGGATCGGCCCGTCGATCACATGCAAGGGTGTTGCGGGGTTGAGCTCCATGGTCAGGCGCTCTTGCGCTTTGCGGTGGTACGGGGCTTGGCCGTGGACTTGGCCGCGGATTTTGCCGGTGTCTTGCGTGCGGTGGGCTTCTTGGCTGGTGCTGCCTTGCCCCCCTCCCCCACCGACTTCTTGAGCGCGGCCATAAGGTCAATGACGTTGCTGCCCTTGGCGGCGGGCTCCTCGACATCCTCTATGATGCGCTTGCCCTTCGCCTTCTTCTTCTTTTCGATGAGCCGCTGGAGCGCATCGACATAGCCGTCGTGAAACTCCTCCGGGTGGAAGGGCGCCGTCTTCTTGTCGATGATGGCGGTGGCAAGGTCGAGGAGGTCGGGGTCGGCCTTGTGGTCCGGGATGGCGCTGAAATATTTCTGCGCGCGCGTGACCTCATCGGCGTAGCGGAGCACCTCCAGGATAAGGCCGCGCCCGCAAGGCTTCAAGGATACGAGTTGCTCCCGCCCGCGCACGGACAACTGCCCAAGGCCGACCTTTCGCGTGGCGCGCAATGCATCGCGCAGCACGGCATAGGCTTCCTCCGCCAGATCGTCCGCCGGCAGCACGAAATAGGGCTTTTCATAATAGAGAACGTCGATCGCGTCCGCTTCCACGAACTGGACGAGATCCAGCGTCTTGCGGCTCTCGATCTTGACCGCCTCTATCTCCTCATCCTCCAGCAGGACGTAATTGCCCTTGGAGATTTCGAAGCCCTTGAGGATGTCGTCGCGATCGACGGGGCCGACCCCTGGGGCGACCTTTTCATACCGGATGCGCTGACCGCTGGGTTCATGGATCTGGTGAAAGGAAATCGCCGCGCCCGACCGGGTCGCAGGATAGATTTCGACCGGGATGGATACGAGCGCCAGCCGGATCTGGCCTTGCCAATATGCACGAGCCGCCATACGAAAAACCTCCGCCCGGTTCAGCGTCCGGCGCAGGCGGAAGTTCCTTGGGAAGCGAGCTTCAGTTACCCTGAAGCAGCTTCATCATCACGGAAAAATCGCGTTCGCCCTCGCCCCGGTTGGCGAGCAGCTGGTAGAGCGCTTCGGCCGCATTGCCCATGGGTACGCTGGCCCCTGCTTGTGCGGCGGCCTGGGTCGCGAGCTTGAGATCCTTCAGCATCAACGCCACAGCGAACCCACCCTGATAGTCATTGTCAGACGGGCTTTGCGGGCCGACGCCCGGAACCGGGCAGTAGCTGGTCATCGACCAGCTCTGGCCCGAGGACACGCTGGAAATGTCGTAGAAGGTCTGCGGATCGAGGCCCAGCTTTTGCGCCATAGCGAAGGCTTCGCAGGTGGCGACCATCGTCGCGCCGAGCAGCATGTTGTTGCAGATCTTCGCCGCCTGCCCATTGCCCGCCGCGCCGGCATGGATCACCGCCTTGCCCATCGCCGACAGGATCGGCTGGGCGCGCGCGAACGCCTGATCGGACCCGCCGGCCATGAAAGTCAGCGTCCCACCCGCCGCCGCCGCGATGCCGCCGGAGACGGGCGCATCGACCATTGCAAAGCCTCGCGCCTCGGCCGCATCGATCACGCGCCGGGCGGTCGCGACATCGATGGTGGAGCAATCGAGGAACAGCGTGCCCGGTGCCGCCGCGCCGAAAACGGCGTCACTATAGACCGATTCCACATGGGCGCCGGCCGGCAACATGGTCACGACGGCATCCACCCCGGCAGCGGCTTCCGCCGCGCTGGCGCAGGCGGTCGCCCCTGCCTCCACCGCGCGTCGCAACGCATCCTCGGAAAGGTCGAAGGCACGCACCGCGTAGCCATTCTTGAGCAGGTTGGCGGCCATCCCGCCCCCCATATTGCCGAGGCCGATGAAGCCGATGGTGGACGTCATGTCTGGGATCCTCTTCCGCTTAACTTCGCATATTTCCCGCAGATTTTGACATTTTGTTGCGTCGCCCTGATCCTATCGGAAAGTGGGGCGCCCATTATCGTCACGCGCCGCCTGATAGGACAGGATCAGCCAGCGCCTGCCAGTTCCGGCAACGGCGTCCAGCGATCCGGCCGCTCGGCGAAGATGGCATCGAGCATTTCGTCGCTCACTGCCTCCAGCGTCGCCGGCTGCCATTTAGGGCTGTTGTCCTTGTCGATGATGACAGCGCGCACGCCTTCCACGAAATCGGGTCGGCGGATGACGGCGCGGGCAAGATCATATTCCATCGCCATATTGTCGGCGAAGCTGGTCATGCCAGCGCCAAGAGCCAGTTGGCGCAAAGCCACCTTGATGGTCTGGGGGGATTTGCCGGCAATTGTCTCAAGCTGCTGCGCCGCCCATGCGCCGCCGTCGGCGCGCAAGGCGGCGACGATCGCCTCCGCCCGGTCGGACGCGAACAAGCGGTCGATGTCGGCGCTATGCTCCGCCAGTTTGGATACGGGTGGCGGCGCCGCATTTTCGTCCAATATCTCGCCGATGCCCAGCGGATCGGCGAGGATGCGGGCCTTCACCGCGTCCAGCCGGTCGGATGCGAGATATTGGGTGGCGATGCCCGCCGCGACGCAGTCCGCACCGTCAATGCGCGCGCCCGTGACCGCCAGCCAAGCGCCCACCCGGCCAGGCAGCCTTGGCAGGAACCAGCCGCCGCCGACATCGGGGAAAAGGCCGATGCCGGTTTCCGGCATGGCGAAGATCGTCCGTTCGGTCGCGACCCGGAACCCCGCGGGCATGGATAGCCCGACACCGCCGCCCATGACGATGCCGTCGATGAAGGCGACGATCGGCTTTTCATAGACGAACAGCAGATGATTCATCCGATATTCGGCATGGAAGAAGGCTTCGGCTTCGACGCAGTCGGCCTTTGCGCTCGCGGCGATCATCGCGATGTCGCCGCCCGCGCAGAAGCCCCGCCCTTCTGCATGATCGATCATCACCGCGCTTATCGCCGCATCCTCTCGCCAGTCGAGCAGGGCGGCGGTGATCGCCTGGCACATGGGGAGCGTAAGCGCGTGGAGCGCCTTCGGACGATTGAGGCGGATGCGGCCGATGCCGTTTTCGACATATGTCAGCACATCCTGCGTCATTGCCGCAGCATGTCCCGGGCGACGATCATGCGCATGACCTGGTTGGTGCCTTCCAGGATCGAATGGACGCGCAGGTCGCGCCAGAAGCGTTCGATCGGATAATCCATCAGATAGCCATAGCCGCCGTGGAGTTGCAGCGCGCGGTCGACCACGGACGATCCGGTGTCGGTCGCGAGACGCTTGGCCATGGCGGCGAAGCGGGTCTTGTCAGGTGCATTGTCCGTCACCTTGACGGCAGCGGCGTAGAGCAGGGTGCGGGCGGCCTGAAGCTCCGTCTCCATGTCGGCCAGCATGAACTGGGTGTTCTGGAATTCGGCAATCGCCTGGCCGAACTGCCTGCGGTCCTTGGTGTAGCGGACGGCTTCATCAATGCAGCGTTGCGCGCCGCCCAGCGAGCAGGCGCCGATGTTAAGGCGGCCGCCGTCGAGGCCCATCATCGCGATGCTGAACCCCTGCCCTTCGCCGCCGACCAGATTTTCGACCGGAACGCGTACCCCGTCAAAATTGACCTGCGCGGTTGGCTGCGAATGCCAGCCGAGCTTGCGTTCAGGGGCGCCGAAGCTCACACCCGGCATGTCCTTTTGGATGACGAGACAGCTGATGCCCTTCGGCCCCTCCTCCCCGGTGCGGACCATCACGACATAGATGTCATTTTCGCCGCCACCCGAAATGAACTGCTTGGAGCCGGTGACGACATAATGGTCGCCGTCCCGCGCCGCCCGCGTTTTGAGCGCGGCGGCGTCCGATCCCGATCCCGCTTCGGTCAGGCAATAGCTGCCGATCCGGTCCATCGGCACCATGGACGGAAGATATTTGTCCTTGAGGCTCTGGCTGCCGAAGCGGTCGATCATCCATGACGCCATGTTGTGGATCGAGATGAAGGCGCTGGTAGACGGACAGCCATAGGCCATCGCCTCCATGATGAGCGCCGCTTCCAGCCGGCCGAGGCCGATGCCGCCCGACGCTTCCGAGACATAGATGCCGCCGAAGCCCAGCTCCGCCGCCGCGCGGATCGTGTCGCGCGGGAAGATATGCTTCTCGTCCCACTCGGCGGCGAAGGGCGTGATGGCGTCGGCGGTGAAACGCCGCGCCATCTCCTGAATGGCGCGCTGATCTTCGGTCAGGTCGAACTGGGTCATGGCCTTGTGTGTCTCAATGAAGGGGAATGGCGCTCCGCCTCTATCATCCCATGGTTGGAATGACGAACGCGTTGCCACCGTCGGCCGCTCCATCGGGCCAGCGCTGAGTGATCGTCTTGACCTTGGTCCAGAATTTGACGCCTTCCATGCCATGCTGGTTGGTGTCGCCGAAAGCCGAGCGCTTCCACCCGCCGAAGCTGTGGTAGGCGACCGGCACCGGGATCGGCACGTTAATGCCCACCATGCCGACATTGACGCGCGCGGCGAATTCGCGGGCGGCGTGGCCGTTGCGGGTGAATATCGCGACGCCGTTGCCATATTGATGCTGGCTGGGAAGCGCGAGCGCTTCCTCGAAGCTGTCGGCGCGGACCATCTGAAGGACAGGGCCGAAAATCTCTTCCTGATAGGAGCGCATGGTCGGCTTCACATGGTCGAACAGCGTCGGGCCGACGAAGAAGCCGTCCTCATGCCCCTGGAGCGTAAAGCCCCGGCCATCGACCACCAGTTCCGCGCCTTCATCCACGCCCATCTGGATGTAGCTTTCGATTTTTTGCTTGTGCGCGGCGGTGACGACCGGGCCGTAATGGGCTTCGGGGTCGGTGGAGACACCCACCCGAAGCGCTTCGATCGCCGGGATGAGCTTTTCACGGAGCGCGGTTGCCGTTTTCTCGCCCACCGGCGCGACGACCGGCAGCGCCATGCAGCGCTCGCCCGCCGAACCGAAGGCCGCACCGGCGAGATCGTTCACCACCTGGTCGAGATCGGCGTCGGGCATGACGATGCCGTGATTCTTCGCGCCGCCCATCGCCTGCACGCGCTTGCCATTGTCGACGCCCCGCTTGTAGACATAATGAGCGATGTCGGACGAGCCGACGAAGCTGATCGCGCCGATGTCCGGATGGTCGAGGATGGCGTCCACCATCTCCTTGTCGCCCTGCACCACTTGAAGGATGCCTTCGGGCAGGCCCGCTTCCAGGAACAGTTCGGCGAGGCGCACCGGAACCGAAGGGTCGCGTTCCGACGGTTTCAGGATGAAGGCATTGCCGGTCGCGATCGCCACGCCCGACATCCAGAGCGGGATCATGCCGGGGAAGTTGAAGGGCGTGATGCCCGCGCCGATGCCGATCGGCTGGCGGAAGGAATAGACGTCGATGCCCGGCCCGGCACCCTGCGTGTATTCACCTTTCAAAACATGGGGGATGCCGCAGCAGAATTCGATGACTTCCAGACCGCGCTGGATATCCCCCTTCGAGTCCGCAATCACCTTGCCATGTTCGGAACTGAGCAGATGCGCCAGTTCGTCCATATGCGCTTCGACCAGCGCCTTGAAGGTGAACATGACGCGGGCGCGGCGCTGCGGATTGACGGCGGCCCAGGCGGGCTGCGCCTTCTTCGCGGCTGCGACCGCGCTATCCAGGAGCGCCGCGTCGCCCAGCGCCACGCGCGCCTGCACCGTGCCGCTGTTGGGATCGAACACATCGGCGTAGCGAGCCGCCAATCCTTCATGCGGGAAAGCGAGCTTGTGGGAAATGTCGCGCATAAATGGGGCCTCTCCGATGCTTTCCATCATCATGAACTGCCGCGTAATTGCATTCAACCTCTCATTTGTGCAGAAATGCCATGCAATTATGCAGGGATATATCGATGTTCGACTGGGACGATCTGCGCATATTCCTTGCCGTGGCGCGGGCACGCAGAGTGGCCCCCGCGGCGCGGGCGCTGGGGATCGACGCCACCACCATCGCGCGCCGCCTGAACCGGCTGAGCGACGCGCTGGACGCGCAGCTGTTCGAGCAGGTCGGCGGCGAGCGCGTCCTGACGCAGCATGGCCTGGCGCTGATGGAACATGCCGAACAGGCCGAAGGCGCGGCGATGGCGGCCATGGCGGAGGTGCGGGGCGAGAGGCACAGCCTGAACGGCCATGTGCGCCTGTCCGTCGCGGAAGGCTTTGGAACCTGGATCCTTGCGCCTGCCCTGCCCCGCTTTCACGTCGATCATCCCGGCATAAGGCTGGACCTGATCACGGCCTCCGGCTTCCTCAACCCGTCCAAACGGGAGGCGGACATGGCCGTGATGCTGGCGCGCCCGCAGCGCGGCGACCTGCATGTCCGGAAACTCGCCGACTATCGGCTGCATCTTTATGCCAGCCATGCCTATGTGCAGGCGCGCGGTGCGCCGGCCCATGCAGAAGAGCTTCGGCGTCACGCGCTGGTCGGCTATGTGCCCGAATTCCTCTTTTCGCCCGAACTCGACTATCTTGATGAGGTCCACGCCGAGCTGGAAGCGTCGTTGCGATCGAGCAGCATCGGCATCCAGCGACGGCTGGTGGCGGAGGGTGCAGGAATCGGCGTGCTGCCCGACTTCATGGCGAGGGGGGATGACGATCTGGTGCGCATTCTGCCGGACCAGGTCGAAATCCAGCGCAGCTTCTGGCTGGTGACGCACAGCGATCTGATCAAGCTCGCCCGGATCGCCGCGGTCTCCGCCATGCTGCGCGATCGGGCGGCGGAGGTGCTGGGATAGGCTATTCGTGGCGGAAGACGGAGACGATCTGCGCCGCGATCTGCGGCACGGACAGTCGGCCGGGCCGATACCAGTCCACCGCCGTATTGAGCTGCGACAGGAGCAGCGTGCGATAGATCGACCGGTCGATATGCGATGGCAGAGGGAGTGCATCGACCAGCGCGCGGAACATATCCTCGAATCGATCGCGGCGGGCGATCAGCTGCACGCGTACCGCATCGGACACCGCGCGGAAGTCGTTCATCATCGGCATGGTCAGCGAATCTGGCGCAAGCTGGATGTCAAGGAGGGTGGCGCATGCCGCTTCCAGCCGCGCCCACGGTTCGGTTTGCACAGCGACGGCAGCTTCGATCCGCACCTGCGCGGCGTCGAGAGCCGCGTCGTGCAGTTCGACGAACAGGGCGTCCTTCGACTTGATATGATGATAGAGGGAGCCGCCAAGCACGCCGGCCTGTTCGCCGATGTCGCGCATCGACGTGCCGCCATAGCCCTTTCGCGCGAAAAGCCGGGCAGCAATCTCCAATATCTCGCGGCGGCGGCTGGAACCGTCATCGGGTTGCGGTCTGGCGGCGTTGCTCATCATCCATGCCGCTAGCACAAGCGAGGCGCCAAGATCACCTGCTTCGTGCGGCCTGCGCGACGATGCGCCGCGCCTGCACCAGGTGGGGCCGGTCGATCATGCGACCATCGACCTTCAGCGCGCCGGCTCCGGGATTTGCAGCGAACGCGTCAATCACCGCGCGGGCATGGGCGATTTCGGTGTCGGAGGGAGTGAAGCCGGCGTTGATGATAGCAACCTGTGCGGGGTGGATGGCCATCATCGCGGTGAAGCCGTCCCGCCGTGCGCGGGCGACATACGCACCGAGATCGTCCGGCGCATCGATGCGGGGGAAGACGGTTTCGATCGCGGGTGCCCCGGCGGCATGGGCCGCGAAGAGGGCGAGGCTGCGCACCATCTCATAGGGCGGCGTGTAGCGGCCGCCCTCCTCGCGCGCGGTCGCCGCGCCGATGGCGGCGGGGAGGTCTTCCGCCCCCCAGGTGAGGCCCGCGAGAAGCGCCGACACCTCGGCATAGCTGCCAAGCTGGAAGAGGGCGGCGGGGGTTTCGGTGGCGATGGGAAGAATGGGTGGCGCGGCGCTGCCAGCGAGGGCGAGGAGCGCGCGGACGCTCGCCGCGCCCTCGGCCTTGGGCAGGACGAGGCCGTCGGGATTGCGGGGAAGGATGGCGGCGAGGTCCGCGTCCGTCAGGCCGCTGTCGAGCGGATTCACTCGGACGAAGGCAGGGATTGCCCGGTTCTGTGCCAGCCAGTCGGCGACGGCGGCGCGTCCTTCCGCCTTTCGTTCGGGCGCGACGCTGTCTTCCAGGTCGAGGATCAACGCATCCGCGCCGCTCGCCGCCGCCTTGGCGAAGCGGTCAGGTCGGTCGGCCGGCACGAAGAGCAGCGAACGCAGGCTCATGCGTCGGATCGCTTGAGGAGGGCCGTGCGCAGGCACTGGCAGACGATCTGGTCGCGCTGGTTCAGCAGCCGGTGGGTGAAGGTGACGATGCCGGCGGTGGGGCGCGACTTGCTGGCTTTGAGGTCCGTCACTTCGGTTTCGCAGCGCAGCGTGTCCCCGATGAAGACAGGGTTGGGCATGACCAGCTTGTCGTAGCCCAGATTGGCGACGAGCGTGCCGAGCGTCGTGTCGCCGACCGAGAGTCCCACCATCAGCGCGAAAGTGAAGGTGCCGTTGACGAGGATCTGCCCAAACTCGCTCGCCCTCGCCGCTTCCGCGTCAAGGTGCAATGGCTGGGGATTGTGGGTCATTGTCGTGAAGAGGAGATTGTCCGTCTCCGTGACGGTACGGCGGATGTCGTGGGCGATGCTGTCGCCGATCCGCCATTGGTCGAAATATCTGCCTGCCACCGCGCCTGCCCTCTTAACTTCGCACATTTCCCGTAGATTTTGACATTTCATGTCCGGGAAGCGACATTTAGGTTCCTACTCCGCAAGACCGGCATCGCCATTTTACCTTTCCAGCGTGGCGATAGGATAGGCTAGTCCGCCTTCTCGATCTTCGCCAGCAGCGCGCCTTCGCTGACCTGCCCGCCCTGGGCCGCGTTCAGTTCCGCCACGGTGCCGTCAAAGGGCGCGACGAGGCTGTGCTCCATCTTCATGGCTTCAAGGGTGAGGAGCTTCTGCCCCTTCGTCACGGCGTCCCCCTGCCCCACCGCTACCGCTATGACGCGGCCCGGCATGGGCGAGAGGATCGCGCCGTCGGAGGCTGCACCGGTGGCACCGCCTGAACCGCGCAACGGTCCTATGCGCCAGGTCTGCCCTTCCTCCGTCCAGAACATCTCTGTCGGCGGATCGACTGGGCCGGCGAGCGACTTCTGCTCCACATAGTCGTGGAGCGGCATGTGCGCGGTCCTAATCTTGCCGTTGACGGTCAGTGCGACCTCCTGCCGGGGCGGGGCGTTCAGCCGGAAGCCAGCCAGCGATTGCCGGCCATACCGAGCAGCGGCATCGGACAGCAGATCGTCCGAAGCTGCGTCCGGCGGCATCAGCCTGTCGCCTGCGCGCTCGATCAGCCCGGTGTCCACCGATCCGGCGACGAAATCCGGATGATCCAGCAGGTTCATGAGGAAAGCGGCGTTGGTGCGCACCGGCCAGATGACGCTGTCGTTGAGGGCGCGGACGAGATCCTCGCGTGCGCCTTCGCGGTCGCTCCGGTGCGCGATCATCTTGGCGATCATCGGGTCGTAGTGCGGCGAGATGGTCGCCCCCTGATAGACGCCCTTGTCGATACGGACGCTGCCATCGAGCTCGAACTGCTCCAGCCGCCCGGTGCTCGGCAGGAAGCCCTTGGCCGGGTCTTCGGCGTAGAGGCGCGCTTCGACGGCGTGGCCGTTGATCGAGAGTTCATGCTGCTTCTTGGGAAGCGGCTCGCCCGAGGCGACGCGGAGTTGCCATTCGACGAGATCGACGCCGGTGATCTCCTCCGTCACCGGATGCTCGACCTGGAGCCTCGTGTTCATTTCCATGAACCAGACGCGGTCGGGCTTGATGAAGCCGGCCGAGCCATCGGCGATGAATTCGATCGTGCCCGCTCCGACATAGTCGACTGCCTTCGCCGCACGAACGGCGGCGTCGCAGATGGCGGCGCGGGTGAATTCGGTCATGCCGGGCGCGGGGGCTTCCTCGATCACCTTCTGGTGGCGGCGCTGGAGCGAGCAGTCGCGTTCGAACAGATGGACGATATTGCCATGGGTGTCACCGAAGACCTGCACCTCGACATGGCGCGGGTTGGTGATGTATTTTTCGAGCAGTACCGCGTCGTTGCCGAAGCTGGACGCCGCCTCGCGCCGGCAGGAGGCGAGCGCTTCGGCGAAATCTTCTGCCGCATCGACCTTCCGCATCCCCTTGCCGCCGCCGCCCGCGACCGCCTTGATCAGGATGGGGTAGCCGATGGCGTCCGCTTCGGCCTTCAGGCGGCCCAAGCTCTGGTCCTCGCCCAGATAACCGGGTGTGGTGGGAACGCCAGCGTCTTGCATGAGCTTCTTGGCGGCGTCCTTCAAACCCATGGCGCGGATGCTGTCAGGGCGCGGGCCGACCCAGATCAGCCCGGCGTCGATCACCGCCTGCGCGAAATCGGCATTTTCGGACAGGAAGCCGTAGCCTGGATGGATCGCCTGCGCGCCGGCGGCTTTTGCGGCGGCGATGATCTTGTCGCCTACGAGATAGCTTTCCCGCGCGGGCGACGGTCCGATATGCACCGCCTCGTCAGCGGAGCGGACATGGAGCGCCCGCGCGTCGGCGGCCGAATAGACGGCGACGGTGCGAACGCCCAACGCTCGCGCGGTGCGGATGATGCGGCACGCGATCTCGCCGCGATTGGCGATGAGGAGTGATTCGATCATGACCCTTACATCCTGAAGATGCCGAACTGCGCGCGATCGTCGATCGGGGCGTTCAACGTGGCGGCGAAGGCGAGGCCGAGGACGTCGCGGGTCTGGGCCGGGTCGATGACGCCGTCGTCCCACAGACGGGCGGTGGCGTAATAGGGGTTGCCCTCGTCCTCGAAGCGCTGGCGGATGGGGGCCTTGAAGGCTTCGGCCTGCTCCGGCGTCCAGTGGGCGGCATCGCGGTTGACGGTGGCGAGCACGCTCGCCGCCTGTTCGCCGCCCATCACCGATATGCGGCTGTTGGGCCAGGTGAAGAGGAAGCGTGGGCCATAGGCGCGCCCGCACATTCCGTAATTGCCCGCGCCGAAGCTGCCGCCGATCAGGACGGTGATCTTGGGCACCTGCGCGGTGGCGACGGCGGTGACGAGCTTCGCGCCGTTCTTGGCGATGCCCTCCGCCTCATATTTGCCGCCGACCATGAAGCCGGAGATGTTCTGAAGGAACAGCAGGGGCACGCGCCGCTGGCAGGCGAGTTCGATGAAATGCGCGCCCTTGACCGCGCTTTCGCTGAACAGCACGCCGTTGTTGGCGAGGATGGCGACCGGCATCCCCCAGATGTGCGCGAAGCCGCAGACAAGCGTGGTGCCATAGAGCGCCTTGAACTCGTGGAATTCGCTGCCGTCGACGATGCGGGCGATGACTTCGCGCACGTCATAGGGCGCCCGCACATCCTGCGGCACGATGCCGTAGAGGTCGCTTGCGTCGTAGAGCGGCGGGCGGGGATCGCGCAGGTTCACGTCCGGTGTGCGGTCGGGCTGGAGCGTCGAGACGATGTCTCTCACGATGGTGAGAGCATGGTCGTCATTCTCGGCGACATGATCGACGACGCCCGATTTGCGGCCATGGAGGTCGCCGCCGCCCAGATCCTCCGCGCTGATGACCTCGCCCGTCGCCGCCTGCACCAACGGCGGGCCGGCGAGGAAGATGGTGCCCTGGTTGCGGACGATCACGCTTTCGTCGCACATGGCGGGCACGTATGCGCCGCCTGCCGTGCAGCTGCCCATGACGCAGGCGATCTGGGGGATGCCGCGCGCGCTCATCTGCGCCTGATTGTAGAAGATGCGGCCGAAATGGTCGCGGTCGGGAAAGACCTCCGCCTGATTGGGGAGGTTCGCGCCGCCGCTGTCGACCAGAT
The DNA here is from genome assembly GCF_042678845.1 of Sphingobium olei. Taxonomy (NCBI): domain Bacteria; kingdom Pseudomonadati; phylum Pseudomonadota; class Alphaproteobacteria; order Sphingomonadales; family Sphingobiaceae; genus Sphingobium; species Sphingobium olei. The sequence continues at coordinate 63,980 of NZ_JBHTLS010000123.1, forward strand.
AGACGCAGGGCAGCCGGTTTTCGAGCGCGATCTCCTGCGCGCGCAGATGCTTCTTGACCGTTAGCGGGAAATAGGTGCCGCCCTTCACCGTCGCGTCGTTGCAGGCGATCATCACTTGCCGCCCTGAAACGCGACCGATGCCCGCGACGATGCCCGCGCCGGGCACTTCATCGCCATAGAGGCCGTTGCCGGCGAGCTGACCGACTTCGAGGAAGGGGCTGCCAGGATCGAGCAGCCGCTCTACGCGGTCGCGGGGGAGCAGCTTGCCGCGCGCGACATGCTTGTCCCGCGCGCTGCCCGACCCACCGCGCGCCGCCGCCGCGACCTTGGCGCGCAGTTCCTCGGCAAGGGTGCGATTGTGCGCGGCGTTGGCGCGGAAGGTCTCGTCGTCCGGCGAGAGCTTGGTGTCGAGGACTGGTCCGCTCATGCGCCGATCAACTCCCGGCCGATCAGCATGCGGCGGATCTCGTTGGTGCCAGCGCCGATGTCGAGCAGCTTGCCATCCCTCATATAGCGTTCCACCGGCCAGTCCTTTGTATAGCCTGCGCCGCCCAAGGCCTGCACCGCCTCAAGCGCCACCTTCATCGCGTTCTCGCTCGCCAGCAGGATCGCGCCCGCCGCGTCGAAGCGGGTGGTTCTGCCGGCGTCGCAGGCCTTCGCCACCGCATAGACATAGGCGCGCGCGCTGTTGAGCGCGACATACATGTCGGCGACCTTGGCCTGCATCAGCTGGAACGCGCCGATGGGCTTGCCGAACTGCCGGCGCTCGCGGACATAGGGCAGCACCACGTCGAGGCAGGCCTGCATGAGCCCGAGCTGGATGCCGGCGAGCACGGTGCGCTCATAGTCGAGGCCGCTCATCAGCACGCCCGCGCCGCCGTTCAGCGGCCCCATGATATTCTCCTCCGGCACCTCGCAATCGTCGAACACCAGTTCGGCGGTGGGGGAGCCGCGCATACCCATCTTGTCGATCTTCTGCCCGATGGAGAAGCCCTTCATCTCCTTCTCGATCAGGAAGGTGGTGACGCCCTTGGACCCCTCCCCCGTCTTGGCATAGACGACCAGCGTGTCGGCATAGGGCGCGTTTGTGATCCAATATTTGGTGCCGTTGAGCACATAGCGGTCGCCATGCTTTTCCGCGCGCAGCTTCATCGAAATGACGTCCGATCCCGCACCCGCTTCCGACATGGCGAGCGAGCCGACATGCTCGCCGGAAATGAGCTTGGGCAGATATTTCGCCTTCTGCGCCTCATTGCCCCAGCGGCGAATCTGGTTGACGCAGAGATTGGAGTGCGCGCCATAGGAGAGGCCGATGGAAGCGGACGCGCGGGCGACCTCCTCCTGCGCCACGACATGCTCCAGATAGCCGAGGCCGAGGCCGCCCCATTGCTCCTCTACCGTGATTGCGTGGAGGCCGAGTTCGCCCATGGCGGGCCAGAGTTCGTCCCGCGGGAACCAGTCCTTCGCGTCGATTTCGGCAGCGAGGGGCGCGATCCGATCGGCGGCGAAGCGCGCCGTGCTTTCCCGGATCATATCGGCGGCTTCACCGAGCGCGAAATCGAAATCGGTCATGGCGTCTCTCCTGTTCCGCCCCATGTAGCCGATCCGAGCCCACAGGAAAAATTGAACTTCCGGCAAGGACTATATAGATGCCATCTATTCACCGTCGCTGCTTGTAAGGCTCCTGGTCAATGCTGGACCGCTATCTGCTCCGCTATTTCCTGGCCGTGGTCGACCAAGGCAATTTTTCGCGCGCGGCGAGCCATTGCAATGTATCGCAGCCCACCCTCTCCGTCGGCATCGCGAAACTGGAACGGACTTTGGGCACGCCCTTGTTCATCCGGTCCAACCAGCGCGTGGAATTGACGGAGACAGGCACCCGCTTCCTGTCCCATGCGCGCCGGATAGAGCAGGCGTTCAACGCAGCGATGCAGGGCATGGGCGTTGGCGACGGGCGGTCCTCCTTGCGCCTAGGGATATTGTCGAGCGTCCCCGGCAAGATCGTTGCCGATGCGGTGGCGGCGAGCCGGCCCGGCCGTGACAGCCGGTTCGAGATGCTGTTCGGCAGCGAGCGGGAACTGACGGGCCATCTGGCCAAGGGACGCATCGACGTTGCGTTGACGCTGGTCGGCCGTGGCGGCGACCGCTTCCTGGAAAAGTCGGTGCGCAGCGAAGGCTATGCGCTCGCAATGTCCGTCCGCCATCCTCTGGCCGACCGGCCGTCGATCAGCGCGGACCGGCTGGGCGGAGAGGTGATGATCGTGCGGCGGCATTGCGAGGCGCTGTCCGAAACCAGCCGCTTCTTCACGGAACGCGGCGTGCGGCCGCATTTCGCGCTGCGCTCCACCAATGACGATCAGGTGATGCAGATGGTGAGCGCCGGCCTTGGCATCACCGTCATGCCGCGCAGCTTCCAAGCGGACGGGATGGCGCGCCCGGCGCTGGCGGGCTTCGACCTGGTCCGCACCCTGGGCTGGGCAGCGACGCAGGACGCGGAGACGATGCTGCACACCCCTGCCCCGTTCATGCTGGAAATGGAGCGCCGCTTCGCCGGCGGGCCATAGCTCCAAAGATCGGCAACCAAGGATAGATCGGCGCACGCTGGCGCGCTAAGGATCTGGAACAAGGGGGATTACCGCATGGACGCGCTGCAGATGTTCGAACTGGTGATCGTCATGTTGCTGGCGATCATCCTGCTGCACTTCGTTGCGCACAAGCTGGGCCTGCCACCCGCCGTCGCGCTGCTGACAGGCGGGGCGCTCTTCGCCTTCGTGCCCGGCCTGCCGGTCATATCGCTCGATCCCGAACTGGTGCTCGTCATATTCCTGCCGCCGCTGTTGATGGATGGGGCCTGGTTCATCGCGCTGCGCCACCTGCAGCGGCACATGCTGGGCATAGCGGGACTGGCGGTCGGAGCGGTGATCTTCACCACGGCGGTGGTCGCGCTCGTGGCGCATTGGCTGATCCCGTCCCTTCCCATCGCGGCTTGCGCCGCGCTCGGCGCGATCGTCTCGCCGCCTGATGCGGTATCGGCGCGCGCCGTATTGCAGCGGGTCAAGCTGCCCAGACGGCTGTCGATCCTGCTGGAGGGCGAAAGCCTGTTCAACGACGCCAGCGGCCTCGTCCTTTTCCGGTTCGCCGTGGCGGCAGGCGTCACTGGCGCGTTCAGCATGGTCAGCGCGCTGGAGAGTTTTGCGCTGCTGGCGATCGGCGGCGCTGTCGTGGGGGCAGCGGTCGGCGCGGCCTGGGTGCTGCTCGCGCCCAGGCTGGACGACAAATATCTGATGATCGCCTCGTCCCTGCTAGCACCCTGGGCATCCTACCTGCTGGCGGAAAGCGGCCATTTGTCGGGCGTGATCGCGACCGTTACCACCGGCCTCATCTGCGGCTGGTATCAGCATGTCGTGTTTACGGCGACGGTGCGGATGAACGGCACCGCTTTCTGGGCGGTGATGATATTCCTGATGGAGGCGTTCGTCTTCCTGCTGATCGGATCGTCGCTGCGCGGCGTGATCGATCGCGTCGGCGGCTTCGACCTGGTGCTGCAGGAGATGACAGGGCCGGTGCTGGCGATCCTTGGCGCGCTGATCGTCGCGCGCTTCCTCTGGGTATTCGGGTCAGACGCGCTGATCGGGCTGTTGCGTGCCATGGGCCTCAAACGATACCGCCCGATCGGACCGCGCGGCGCGACGGTGCTGGCATGGGCAGGCATGCGGGGCGTGGTAACGCTGGCGGTGGCGCTCAGTGTACCGGAGGGCTTCCCCGGCCGCGACTTCATCCTGGTCACGGCCTTTGCCGTCATCATCGGCACGGTGCTGATCCAGGGCATGTCGTTGGGCGCGGTGATAAAGCTGGTGCGGCTGGAGGAAAGCGAGGCCGACCGGCCGCGCATGACGATGAGCGAGGCGGAAGCGGCGATGGCACGGGCGCAGCTGAAGGTGGTGGAAGTCCATGCCCGCGATGCGAACGGCACCGTCATTCACCCTCGCCTGCTGGACCGCTATCAGCGCCAAGCCTCCATCGCCACATCCTATGCCGGGCAGGAGGCGCAGTTCGCCGACCAGTTGCATGCGCATTTCGACCTGATCCTCAAAGCCGTCGCGGCCGGGCGCAAGGAGTTGCTGCGCCTGCATCGCAGCGGCGACATCGACGAGGATACGCTGCACGAGCTGGAACGCGACCTGGACCTGGAGGAACTGAGCGCGCTCTCCGCCAAGGCCTGATCGCGCAAGTCTCGGGTAACCTGCATCAACATGGCTGCGTTGCGGACAACGTTGCCGCGCCTTTCCATTTGCAATCCCGATGCAAAATTCCGATGGGAGGCCAAACAAGAGGGGTTGCCGTGAGAAATCTGTTCGTTCCCGCCATGATGTTGGCCGCGCCCGCCGCTGCGGTCGCCCAGACACCCGACGACGCCCCGGAAAGCGCCGCGATCGTGGTGACCGGCGCGGGCCTCCCCCTTCCCCCAGGCACGCCAGCCTATGGGTCGGTCGTCATCCCGCGCGAACGGCTGATGGACAGCGCGTCCGGGCGGATCGAGAATTTATTGGGTGACGTCGCCGGCTTTCAGCAGTTCCGGCGCTCCGACAGCCGCTCCTCCAATCCCTCCAACCAGGGCGCGACGCTGCGTGCGCTTGGCGGCAACGCGTCCAGCCGGACGCTCGTGCTGCTCGACGGCGTGCCGGTGGCCGATCCCTTCTTTGGCTACATCCCCTTCAGCGCGCTGGTTCCCGACCGGCTGAGCGTGGTGCGGGTGACGCGCGGCGGCGGCATCGGCGCGTTCGGGGCGGGCGCGGTCGCCGGCACCATAGAACTGGCGAGCGCGACGCGCGACCAGCTGCCCGGCTTGTCCGCCAGCGCCTTCTACGGCAGCCGGGACGCGACCGAACTGTCGGCCGGGCTGACGCAGGATCTGGGCGGCGGCTATGTGTCGGTTTCAGGACGGTGGGACCGGGGTGACGGCTTCCAGACGACGCCGGAGGATCAACGAGTCGCCGCCACGGTGCCCGCCGCCTATGATGGCTGGTCAACGAACCTGCGCGCCGTCGCCCCCCTGTCCGCCACGTCCGAATTGCAGGTTCGTGCCACCTTGTTCGAGGATCGGCGCACGTTGCGCTTCGCAGGCGCGGACAGCATGAGCCAGGGGCAGGATGCCAGCATCCGCTACATCAGTCGTGGGGCCTGGCAGATCGACGCGCTCGCCTATCTTCAGGCGCGCAACTTCTCGAACATCGTCATTTCCTCCAACGCCCCGTTCCGCAAGTCGCTGGACCAGCGCAACACGCCCTCCACGGGCATCGGCGGCAAGATCGAGCTGCGCCCGCCGGTCGGTGCCGCGCATCTGCTGCGGCTGGGCGTCGATACGCGGTTCGCCACGGGCGACATGTATGAGGATGCCTATAACGCCAATGTCGCGGCCAACCCCCGCACCTTCCTGCGCCATGCCGGGGGGGAGCAATGGACGCGCGGGCTCTTCTTCGAGGATGACTGGACGCCCGAGGCGCTGGGCGGCAAGCTGGTGCTGACGGGCGGCGCGCGGGCCGACCGCTGGTCGATCCGGGGCGGCTTCTACGATCAGGTGAACGCCGCGACCGGCGCAGCGACGGAAACCCGCTTTGCCGACCGGTCGGATTGGGCCTTTTCGGGCCGGGCAGGCCTGCTCTACCACGCGAGTACCGCCGTCGCGGTGCGCGCATCCGCCTATAGCGGGTTTCGCCTGCCTACGCTCAACGAACTCTACCGCCCGTTCGTGGTCTTCCCGATCACGACCCAGGCCAACGACCGATTGAACCCCGAAAAGCTGAAAGGCGCGGAAGCCGGGATCGATTTAACGCCCGCCCCCGGCGTGACGCTGTCGGCAACCGGTTTCTACAACCGCCTGGACGATGCCATTGCCAATGTCACGCTCACCGCCACCACGCGGCGACGGCAGAATGTCCAGCGGATCGTCGCCAAGGGGATCGAACTGACGGCGGCGGCCCGCATGGGTGACGTCAGCCTTTCCGCCTCCTACGCCTATAGCGACAGCAGCGTCCGGGCGCCCGGAACCGCGCTGGACGGAATGCGCCCCGCGCAGGTGCCCCGGCATATGGCGAGCGCCACGCTGGGCTATGCGCCGGTCAACGGCCCGTCCTTGTCGGGCACCGTCCGCTATGTCGGGCGGCAATATGAAGATGACCTGCAAAGCGACGTCCTGCCCGATGCGTTGACCGTGGACGCGGTCGCCCGCCTGCCCGTTGGCCGCAGTGTCAGCCTGGTGGCCAGAGGCGAAAATCTGTTCGACGAACGGGTCGTCACCCGCAATGCGGGGGGATCGATCGACCTCGGCACGCCCCGTACCCTCTGGATCGGGATCAGCTGGCGGGGGTGACGAATTGAAGCGATCGGCGCCGCATCACTCCTCCAGCAAATCCGCGATCGTCGCCTTCAGCTTCGAGGGGGAGCAGGGCTTGCCGCAGACGGCCGCGCTCGGATAACGCGTGCGCAGGATATGTGCATCCGCATGACCTGAATGAAAAACCAGCGGAATGCCGGCCTCTTGCAACAGGTCGGCGGCCGGGTAGACTTCCCCATCCTGCAACTGCACGTCCAGCACCGCGCAGGCGGGCAGCTGCCGATCGACCGCCCGAAGGGCCTCGGCGACCGAAACATAGGGACCATCGACGGCAAAGCCGGCCGCTTCGATGATGTCCTGAACATCGAAGGCAACGAGCAGTTCGTCCTCCACGAGCATCACGGTCTTAGTCATCGGAAAGCACCTTCGGTGGCAGATGGATGTCGATGATGAAGGCGTGCCCCTCCACCTTGCGCGATACCTGCGCGCCCAGCTGGCGAGAGGAGGTATCGACCAGGATGGTGCCAAAGCCAGTTCCGTCGGACACGGTGACAGGCTTATCCCCGGTTTCGCGCCATTGGAGGTGTATGCCGCCCTCGCCCACGGTCCAGCCGATCGACAGCGCTCCGCCGGCGGAACCCAGCGCGCCGTACTTGACGGAGTTCGTCGCCCACTCGTGCAGCATGAGCGCCAGCGGAGACAGACAGGAACGCTCGATGCGGCAGTCCGGCCCGTCGATGTCGATTTCGGCATGGTCGAAATAGGGGGCGACGGTCACGCGGATCAGCTCGGCAAGGTTGATCGCCTGAAGCTCGCCGGTCGGCGAGGCAAGCGAGTGAGCGCGGCCTAGCGCGGCGATCCGTTCCCGCACATCGGTCGCAAAGCTGCGCACGTCCTGATGCGAGCGCGCGCCTGCCGAGATCATGCCGCCGACGATGGCGAAGAGGTTCTTCACCCGATGGTTCATTTCGCGCAGCATCAGTTCGCGCGTTTCGGCCAGGCGATATTCCGGCGTTACATCAATCGATACGCCGACAAGGCGGCGCGGCCCGCCCTTCTCGATCAGTCGGCCGAAACTCTTGATCCGACGGGTCTCGCCGCCGTCCATGATGCGATAGCTCGATTCGAACTCGCCCCCCTCCTCGATGACCTTGGCCAGCGCGGCATCGAAGTCGGAGCGATCGTCGGGATGCATCCGGGCCAGGCGCGCTTCCTCGTCCGTTGGTGCCACGTCCGGCGTTATGCCCAGGATCGAACGGGCATGGTCGTCTACGATCGCTTCCTTGGTATCGATCAGATATTCCCAAACGGCAATGCCGCCGGCCTTGATCGCCATCTCCAGCCGCTCGCGTTCCGCCGCCAGATCCCGTTCCATCGACAGCGCTTCGGTGATGTCGGTCAGGACCAGGGTCGCGCCGTCCGTGGTGCCTGATTGGGACCGATAAGGAAGCGTGCGGAGCGACAGGGTGCGCTGGCCGTCGCGTGTCATGACGCGGCGCTGAATGGGCGCATGGCCGTCCGCGACAGCGCGGGCATCCTCCAGATAGCTGCCGCCCTCCAGCCTGGTCGACACGTCCCCAAGCGGGCGGCCCCTGTCGCCCGGTTGCAGTGGAAAAAGCGACGTCGCCGCATCGGTGAAGCTGCGGATGCGCAGGTCCGCGTCCAGCACGATGACAGCCAGATCCGTCGATTCGAAGAAATTGCGCAAATCCGAATTGGCGACCGTCAGCTGATCGACCTTCGACTTCAGCTCGTCATTGACCGTGGACAGCTCCTCGTTGGTGGACTGGAGCTCTTCATTCATCGACATCATTTCTTCGTTGGAGCTTTTCAGCTCCTCGTTCGCCGTTTCCAGTTCTTCCACGGTCGAGCGCAGGCGGTGACGCGTCACCCGCAGTTCGTCCTCCAGCGCGTCGAGATGATCGTCGCCCGAATGCAGTTCGTCGGCATCGCTCTCCAGCGCGGGGCGGAACGGCGCGGTTTCGCGGAATATGAAGAGCAGAGTACCGTCCGGCAGCGGATCGCATATGACGTCGATCTGCTGTTCGCCATATTCCGATACGACCTGCACGTCCCGGGCAACGATGCGCTTACGGTTGTCGCGCCCTTCGCGCAGCAGCGGGCCCAGGACGTTGCGCAGGCCGCTGCGGGCCAGGCTGATCGCGCTGGAACCACCGGTGCGCGTGACGGGAAAGTCGAAATATCGCCCCAGCCGGCCATAGGCGGCGATGATGCCGCCATCCTGATCCAGCAAGAGGCTAGGCGGCGCGTAGCGATCCAGGATACGGCGGGCCGCCATGGTTTCGTCCGCAGCGCGGCGCGCGCTGTCACGGAAGCTCGGCGCATCGACGCGCGTGTTGCGGGTCGTACCGGTGCCCGGAAGATCGATCGGATAGTTGGGCGGTCCAGGCGCACGCCGGAAGAGGCGGGCCTGCTGATCGACGACGGGGAACAGATGTTCGAACCGGCCGACGCTTTCCGAAGGGCCCAGGAACAGAAAGCCGTCGGGCCGGATTGCATAATGGAGCAGCGGCATCACTGACTGTTGCAACCGGTCGTCGAAATAAATCAGCAAGTTGCGGCACGATACGAGGTCGATTCGCGAGAAGGGTGGATCCTTCACGATGCTATGATTGGAAAAGCGGATCATGTCGCGAATCTGCGGCGCGATCACGAACCGCTCGGCATGCGGAATGGCATAGCGCTCGCGGAAGGCGGGAGGAATGTCCGCAAGGGCGGAGGATGGATAGGCCCCTTCCCGCGCGATCTGAAGCATGCGCTCGTCGATATCGGTCGCGAAAATCTGAATCGACGCCGGCGAGGCCCCCGCCGCGCTGGCAGCATCCGCGAACAGCATGGCCATGCTATAGGCTTCTTCGCCCGACGAACAGCCGGGCACCCAGACGCGGATGTCGTCGCCGTCGGCTTCGCTGATAAGTGGCTCCACCACCTTCGTGCGCAAGAGGTCGAACAGTTCGGTGTCCCGGAAGAAGCGGGTCACGTTGATGAGCAGATCGCGGAAAAGCGCCTCACATTCTTCGGCGTCCGATTTGACGCGGGCGAGATATGCTCGTCCGGAATCGATACCCAGCACATGCATGCGCCGTTCGACCCGGCGGATGAGCGTCGTCCGCTTGTAGCCGGAAAAGTCGTGCCCGACCGCCGCGCGCAAGGCCTTGCACAGGTCGTCCACATGATCAGCTACGAGTGTCGCCTCGACTTCCGGCGCGCTTCCGACCGTGCGATTGAAATAGGCGAACAGACAATCGAGCATCTCGCCAGGCTGTTTGATATAGTCGACCAGGCCCGTGCCGACCGCGGAGAGAGGCATTCCGTCATAACGAGCGCTTTCGGGCTGCTGGACCAGGCAGACGCCGCCATGTTCCTTGACCGCGCGCAGCCCGGTGGTGCCGTCAGCCCCTGTACCCGAAAGTATGACGCAGGCGGCGTCAGCCTGCTGGTCAGCGGCGAGCGAGATGAAGAAATCGTCGATCGGACGACGCAAGCCGCGCGGCTGCGCGAAATCGGTCAGTTCCAGCCTGCCCTGCCGGATAGCAAGGCCATGCCCTGGCGGGATGATGTAGACCTTGTCCGCCTCGATGCGCTCGCCCCCTTCGCATTGAAGCACTTCCAGCCTCGTATGGCGGTCCAGCAGTTGCGCCAGCATGCTTTCATGGTTGGGGTCGAGATGCTGAACGATGACGAAGGCCATCCCCGTGGCGCTTTGCGCCGGCGCGAGCATGTCGCGCAACGCCTCCAGTCCGCCGGCGGAAGCGCCTATGCCAACGACCGGAAGGCGGGAGGAAGATGCTTCGCGATCGGTCAAAGCAGGTGACCGCTATCCAGTTGCCCCAGCGTCAACTTCGCCTGCGCGATCGTGGCCGCCGCGTTCGCGATCGTCATCAGCGACCCTTCGATGATGAGGCCGCTGTCGGCCAGCACGGGGCTGAGCCCGACGAGAGTCTGCCCCAGGCTCGTGTCATATTCGGCCAGCAAGCCTGGCTGCGTCCGGCTGATGTCGAATTGCGAGGCGAAGATGTAGAGCAGGGCGCCGGATTGTGCGCGCAGCTTCGTCATGTAGAGCAGATTGACGAAGGGCTGCCCGTCCTTGCGGAAATTCACGATCGACGTGCGTACATTGGGACGCCGATCGTCGGCGAGAAATTCGCGGATCTGGCCCCGCGCCTCCTCATTGCGGCTTTCGCCCTGCAAGAACCGGCAGTTCCGACCGATAATCTCACTTGCGCCGTAGCCCGTCAGTTGGTGGAAGCGCTGGTTGGTAAGTTGGAGCGGATGATCACCCTCGGCCGCCCCCAAGGAGAGAGCCACGGTCGAGCGCTCGAAATAATCCCTGAGTTCGCCCGGAATGGCGTCAACGGTCATGGGCTCTCCAAGGACTAGAGCAGCAGCCGGTCAGCAATGCTGCCGGCAGCGCAGAACCGAGGCGATACTGAGCCAAATTCCGCAACACAAGTCATCCCAAATTGATCTGGATCATCACGGCGCCAACGCGCAAGCGGCCAGTTGGTGCCGCCCCCGTACTGAAGGGCATATGCATTGGCTTTGGGGATGCGTCATGGAGCAAATGGCGTCATCCAATCTCCGTCGCTACGATGCCATGACAGCCCCCTTCCCCGCCTGCTCTGGACGAAGTGTGGCCTCGGCCTGATGCTGAGCCCGAGGCATTCGACGCGCAACTGGGCCATGCCCCTACCCTCTAAGGCTAAGCCTTAAGCCCAAAGGTCGCGAACGAGAGTGAGCAACGCCTTTTCGGCATCCTCGCGCGTGCCGCCGCCTCTGGGAAGAAGCGTCAACGTCATTTGCTTGGGCGTGTGCCTGTCGATCTTGAGGATCGGTTTGCCGTCCGCGTTGTGCAGGATATTTTCCGATCCTGTCCTTTTGGGGGATCCTGTCTTCCTGGGGGCTCCCGTCGCCGCGTTTGCAAGATCGCGGATGATGTCCACAACTGGCAGTCCCCCTGCCCCCTGCTGCCATTGTTGCGCCAGTTCCGCCGCGCGCAACGCCACCCGCTTGCGTTGGTCCTCCGGCTTCAGCAGCGGCTTCAGCATGGTGACATGCTTGATGCGCAGGGCGTGCGGGTCGGGGAATGCGGCCATGAGGTCGTCAGGCAAGCGCGCCAGATCGAGATAGCGGCTGAGCCAGCTTTGCGAGACGTTGAGGCGTTCTGCCATCCGCCCCTGGTGGCCTTCATAATAGCCCTCCAACGCCTTCAGATAATCTCGTGCCCGCTCGAAATCGGTTATGTCTTCCCGCGCACGATTTTCGAGGTCCGCGAGGCGGAATGCCTCTTCGTCGGTCAGCTCGCGGGGCTCCACCAGGAAGCGGAATTCGGGATAATTATGAGCCCGCAGCCATGACACCGACCAGTGACGCCGCGCACCGCATATGATTTCGAAATCATAGTCGGCATCCCCTCTAACGCGGCGCACGATGGCGGGGACTTCCTGGCGTCCCTGTGACTTGAGACTTTCAATCAGGTCCGCGCATCGCTGCTCGTTCAACAGGGCATAGTCGCGATTATGCCCTGCCCACAACCGGCACCGCGCAGGATCGACCAGCTCGTGCGTCCGTTGCACGATGGCGCCCGACGCCAGCTGCGCAATACGGTTCTCACGCCCCGAAAGGATCGATCCCATCTGGCCCCGCGCGCGGGGCGCATCGCCGCCAGGGACAAGTCCGGCGGCAAGCCCTTCAGCGAAACTCTTGTTTTTTCCGCTCATCTGTCAATCCTCATTGCCGCAAACGCCGCGCCCTGGCATCGCTTTTTGCACCGGTGCAAAATCAGGCATGTCCTTCCTGACGCAATCGCGTCGCGTGGCTGGGCCAGGTCATGCGAATGTCGATCTCGACCTCTGAATTCACGCCGTCGAGGTAGGTGAGACAGCGCTCCCGGACCGAGCGGCTCGTGAGGGGGCCTTCCAGTTCATAGACGCTCATCAATCGCGCCGTAGCATTGTCGATTTCGGCAGAATCCTTGAGCGGCGTGCGAACGATGCTGTGGCCGTAAAGCGAGCGCATGAGATTGAGCATCTCCTTCTGCATCGACTTCCCCTCATCCACCTTGGAGGCGACAAAGCGCAGGAAACTAAGCCCGGTGGGAAAGCCCATCTCATGAAGCTGCGCCATCGTCTCCTCCAGCATGCTGAGGAAAGCGGCAGTCGAAGAGAAGTCCATCACGGTCGGAGGGACGGGCACTACCAGCGCGTTTGCGGCACGGAGCACGGACAGCGAAATCGCGCCGAGTGCTGGCGGCGGATCGATGACGATGACGTCGAAACGATCGGCGATGGACTGTATCCCCTCGGCCAGCCGGTTCAGCAGCGTCGACTGCCCCCGCGCCATGCGCCCCGCCAACTCATATTCCGATTGGAAAAGCCGCAAATTGGCGGGGATCAGCTCAAGCTGGTCGAAATGCGTTTTGCGCAGGGCATAGTCGAGCGAACTGATGTCGTCATGGCGAAGAAAGGGGTAGAGGGTGTCATCCTCCGTCAGATCGAGGTCCGGCACATAGCCGAACAGCGTCGTCGCCGATCCCTGGCTGTCGCAGTCGATCAGGGCGACGCGATAGCCCTGAATCGCCAGATATTGAGCCAGATGCACAGAGACGGTGGACTTGCCCACGCCCCCCTTGAAATTCTGGACCGCGATCACGGCGCAGGGGTCGTCCGGTGCGCGCCAAGGGCGGGTGCCGAACAGGCCGCGCATGTCGTTGAGCTGCGCAAGCGTATAGCCCACGCGCCGCCCGTTTTCGGTGCGTGGAGGTTCTGGCAAGCGGCCATCCCGCTCCGCTTCACGGATGGCCTGCGTCGTCCTTCCAATCAGCTCGGCGGCTTTGCCGATAGGAAAAGTCGGCTCGCGCCGATCATTGGCGCGCGCGGCCTGGGCGTTGTCCCGGAGCCGTTCCAGTACAGTATTGGAACGCGCAGCGAGATCGGACACCGCAGCGAAGCTTGCGTCGATCTGGTCGGCAGGCACGCTTGCCATTTACATCCCCATTTTTGAAGCTGGACGCCTTATGGCTCAGCTTGCAATTTTTTGTCAACGGCAGCGAGATTTTCACAAGCTGCAGCCTGACATGCCTGGGTGCAAAATCTGGGGCATAAGCCACTCCATTCGAGCGACCTCGCGCTTAGATAAGGACGGGTAGATAAGGACGGGAGCGCGGACTTCGTCGACGGTCCATCGAGCGAACCTGACCAGCTGGGGGCGTTGGGTGAGAACGCGCTTTGCTCACTCCGACAACTATCACACCTGACTGATTGGGGGAGGGCGGAGTGGTTAAGATCGTCATTTTGCACCGGTGCAAAATAGTGTCAGGGCCGGCCGCGCCGCGAAGCGTAGCTCTCGCAAAATCCGGTCCATGACTGCTTGAGCTTGTTGCCGGAAAGGTTCGACAGTCTCGCGCCCATATGCTCGCGATATGCAGCGGCAATGAGGTCGATGTCCCATCCACCGCCATGGGTGCGCGCGATATCCCGGAACACAGGGGTGGCAGCGTAGTGGATACTTCCGAGCGGGAATGTGACCACTGCCTCTGCTTCACCGTCCTGGGGGCGCGATCGGGCGGGGATGGGGCGTACGCTTGATTCGCCCAACGGCGCGACGATAGTTTCCGTCCCACCGTCCCGGCGCGACCGTCGGCCCGCTGAATGTCTCTCGAGTTCGTCCACCGTCGATATCTGCTGCGGTGCGTCTTTTGCCTGAAAGCGAATTTCGATCTCTGCGACGGCCCGCCCTCGCCGGACTTCCTTCCACTCCACGGTAAAGTGGGCGAGTTGATCGATCTCGGCTTTGGCCGTGGTGAGAACCTTGCGACGCAACTGGGCGAAATCCTTATATACGTCGGGATCGATCCCGAGCGCGGCGCGGAGAGCCGTGACGTCGCCTTTCCAAGTCGATTGCCGCCTATGGATGCGCAGCGCTCCCATTTCGTACAGCCGGAGCGCGTAGGTCGAGCGGAAGCCCAACACCGCCTGCCGGTTCAGCACGGCATAGGTTTCGGACTCCTGGATCAGCCGTCGCGCGTCGGGGGTGAACTCCCACTCTATCCACCCTCCTTCATGGCCCTCTTCCTCGACTTCTTCCTTGGACATCTGGATGAGGGGGAAACGCCGCGTCGCCTTACGCCCGCGCCAGGACGTATCATCTTCGGCGAACAGGGTGCGATGAAGTTCCTCCAACATGTCAGCGATTCGCTCATTACCCTTATGGCCCCGGCGGATATCTGCCTTGCGCATCCTGTGCGGAATGTCGCGCCAGGCATCCCCCCCCGCGGTCAGGATCATCAGCGCCAGCAATCGAGAGGCAGTCAAACTGAGCGATTGACCCTTGATGAAGCGGACTTCGACCAGCCTGCCCGGTTTGGCAAAATCGTCATTGTCTCGATGCGCGAGCGCTGCTGCGACACGCATCGCGCGATTAGGGGTTTCACCGTTCACATCCGCGGAATCGTTTGCCATGATGGTCGGCAAAGATGCCTGACCTGACCTAATGGGTCAAGTCAGGTCAGGTCGAGCGAAATGACGCCCCCTTCCGGTCAGGTTCATCCTGCCGCCCGCGCTGATACCTCCCTGTGAGAGGCAGGAATAAGGCGGACGTCGCGGCCCCCGTGGGGTCAGGGCAAAGCCCCCCGCGGGTCAGGGAAAGCCCCCCAACTGGTCAGCCTGCATCCCCCGACAGGTCAGGATAGCCGCGCCCGACTCATGTTGAACCCACGATTCGCGATCCCGGAATCAGAATCTCCTGAATCAGAACGAACCGACCGCTGGTCGGCGGGTTTTGGATGCGAATGATTTCGGATGACGGCCGAACCCTTGTGTCGATCCGCTCGACACCACCGCACTTTCAGCTCAGCAGTGGGTGAGCGAAACGCATGTCGTCGAGCAAACCCTCGATGATCGCCACGTCGCGCACACTGCCCGTAGGCGTGACGGTCCAGTTACAATGCGGGTGCGTCTCCCGATCATAAAGCCGGATAACACCGATTGCCTTGCGCCAATGATGTTTGCTCCGTCCCTGCTCGCGGAGCAGGCGGGCCACCAGCAAGTCGATCATCTGGTCTCTGGTCATCGCGCTCTTAGGCCCCCGCCGCGAGGCAAGGTCAAGCCAGGCTTTCCATCCGACCTGAAAAGCGAACGGACCGAAAGAGGCCCGCCGAGAAGAGCGGGGGTCGCGACGATTTCATCATCGTCTCATCATCGTCCTCTGTGCTTGGCTTGTCGGAGCCGATATGTGAGGAAGGCCCCGCCACCTACGCATGACATGGATAGCCGGAGCGAAGCGCTTGCAGATCAAATGGATGACCTGGCCGATCCGGTGCGTGGCCATGCTGTGCCTGAGCTTGGGGGCACCATCGGCTGCGGCCGATCCCGCTCCATTCGAACTGCCCGGTCCGTCGCTGCGCATCACCGTCAGCCGGGGCACGCAAAGCCTTCCTATCACCCAGCTGCCCAGTCTTGCCGACGGCGACAAGCTGAGCGTGGAGGCGTTGCTTCCGGCGGACCAAGGCGCCCGCTTCATCCTGGTGGCCGCTTTCCTGCGGGGCGCCACCAACCCACCGCCCAAAAATTGGGTCCATTTCGCGGAAACATGGGCGAAGAAGGTTAAGGACCGAAAGCTTGATCTTACAGTGCCTGCAGGCGCGCGACAGCTGGTCATGTTTCTGGTGCCTGACACCGGAGGCGCGGAGGGGACGCTGGTCGACGCCGTGCGTGGCAAGCCCGGTGAATTCGTCCGTGCGACGCAGGATCTCAACCAAGCCTCGCTCGATCGATCCCGGCTCGATGCGTTTATCGGGGCGATCAAGGCGCAGGAGAATAGCCACCCGGAATATTTGCGGACCCTGGCGCCCGCACTCGCGCGCAGTCTCTCGATCAAGCTAAACGAGGAATGCCTGTCGAAAGTCATCGAAATGCAGGCAGCCTGCCTGCTCGACAATCGCGAGTCGTTGGTTCTGGCCGATGTTCACACCAGTTCCATATGTGGACGGCTCCCTCTTGCAAGGGCTGAACGGAAAATTTGATCGGATCGCTTGCTTCCATATGTCCGGCCTTTCGGTGCGGTCGCACGTGACCGCTGGCCAAGATGGTTTCCGCGGTGTG